>VBHP01000084.1 GCA_005881435.1 Chloroflexota bacterium
GCGAAGATCAGCACGGTCCCCTGCACCACCGGGTAATCGCGGCCGTTGATGGCCGCGACCACGTACGTGGCGAGACCCGGCCAGGAGAAGACCGTCTCGGTCAGGAAGGCGCCGGACAGCAGGAGTCCGACCTGCAGACCCACGACCGTGATGACAGGCAGGAGCGCGTTCTTCATCACGTGTCGGAGGACGACGCGGCGTTCGCGCAATCCCTTTGCCCAAGCGGTGCGCACGTAGTCCTGATGCAGGACCTCCAGCATCGCCGAGCGCGTTTGACGCGCGATGACCGCCAGTGGCACGGTGGCCAGCACGAATGACGGCATGAGCAGGAAACTCACCGCGTTCACGAAGCCGCTGACGTCGCCCATGAGCAGGTAGTCGATGGTGTAGAAGCCCGTGCGAACCTGATCCGGCTCGGGTCCACGCGTGGATGGGGGCAGCACGCGGAGGTTCACGGCGAAGAGGTAGATCGCCATGAGGCCGAGCCAGAAGATGGGCATCGAGACGCCGACGAGTCCGAGCGCCATTGGGCCGAAATCGAGTGCGGTGTTGCGGCGCATCCCCGCCACGACGCCGAGGACGAGGCCGACCACCGTGGCGATGACCATCGCCGTGATGGCGAGCTCGGCGGTGGCCGGTAACTTGGCAGCGAGTTGTCCCGCGACCGGGAGGCTGGTGTGCAGCGACTCGCCCAGGTCAAGGCGAAGGATCCGCCCCAGCCAATCGACGTATTGCTGAGGCAGCGGCTTGTTCAGGCCGAGGCGCTCGGTCACCCGGGCGACGTCCTCGGCGGACGCGTTCTCGCGCAGGAATGCGCTCGCAGGATCGCCTGGGATCAGATGGATCATCAGGAACACGACGAGCGAGACCCCGAAAAGCGTCGGGATGAGCGCGAGAATGCGCCGCGTGGCGTAGCGGACCATGGCCTAGATCGCAGAGAGTACAGACAAGGTGAGGGGCGGAGCTTCACGGCTCCGCCCCTCGGCGCTGAAAGCAGAGACGCTCTCTACTTCGAGATCTGAACCAGCGTGAACTCCTCGCTGCCCTTGGGGTGCGGTATGTAACCCTGCACCTTCTTCGAGGCCGCGACGGGCACTTCCGCATTGAACATCGGGATGCGCGGCACGTCCTGCTTGATGAGGCCGCTGACTTGCTTGTACAGCTGATCGCGCTTCGCGTTATCGGTCTCGGTTGCAGCGTCCTTCATCGTCTTCACCGCTTGCTGTGCGGTCGCGCTGTCCCAGCTGCCGTTCTCCTTGGTATTGCAGAAGAACACGCAGACCCAGTTGTCGGGGTCGCCGTTGTCCCCGGTCCACCCGAGCAGCCACATGTCCATCGCGTTCTTACGCGCGTTCGTCCGATAGGTCGTCCAGTCGATCGACTGGAGCTTCACGGTGATACCGACCTTCGCCAGATCAGACGCGAAGGCTTCGGCGATCTTCTTCGGCTCCGGGTAGTACGGACGAGAGACCGGCATGTACCAGAGGTCGACCGTCACGTTCGACACGCCGGCCTGTTGTAACAGCTTCTTGGCCTCGTCCTGACTGTACTTGTAGAAGTCCGCGGATTCGTCGTACCCGACGACTCCCTTGGGCAGGAACTGTGTCGCGGGCTTGGCCTGCCCGGCGTAAATGCTGTCCGCGATCGCCTGCTTGTTGATGGCCATCGCGATCGCCTTGCGGACCTCGAGCTTGTCCAGCGGCGCCTTGTGTATGTTTATTCCCAGGTACCCCACGTTGAACGAGGGCCGGGAAATGAGCTGAAGGTTCGGGTCCGCTTTGATCGCGGAGATGTCCGCCGGTGTGAAATCGCGCATCGCATCGATTGTCCCGGCCTTCAGCTCCGCGAGACGACTCTGCGTGTCGGGAATCGCGCGGATGACGACCTTGTCGAGATAGGGCAACTGGACGCCCTTGTCGTCCTTGCGCCAATAGTTCGGGTTGCGCTCCAGCGTGATCTGCTGGTCCTTCTGCCAGGACCCTGGTTTGAACATGAATGGACCGGTTCCGGCCGCGCCCTGGGATCCCGGCAGCATGAAGCCGTCGGGGTTGTCCTTGATCGACTTGGGGCTGACCAAGCCGAAGGTGCCCATGCCCATGTTCGCGAGGAACGGTCCGAACGCCGTCTTCGTCGTGAAGCGGACCGTCGTCTTGTCCACGGCCTCGACCTTGGTGATGATCGAGTCGCCGTCGAAACCGCCCCACATGTCCGAGTAGTAGCCGTAGTCATCGGCTACCGGTTTGGAGTTCCGGTACTGGAACTTGGTGTTGCGCGCACGATCGAAGTTGAACACCACGGCATCGGCGTCGAAGTCGGTGCCGTCGGTGAACTTGATCCCCGGATGAAGCTTGAAGGTCCACTGCGTCTTGTCCGACGAGGTGGTCCACGAATCCGCGAGATTCGGGACGATCTCGAATGTCTGCGGCTTGTACGCCACGAGACTCTCGAAAATCTGCTCGGTGATCTGAAGCGAGTTGCCGTCGGTCACGTTCCACGGATCGAGCGCCGCGGCGTCGCCGCTCTGACCGTAACGGAACGTCCCGCCCTGCCTGGCGGCTGCCGTCGGCGACGATCCGGAGCCCGGCTGCTGCGTCGTGCAGGCGCCCAGGACCACCGCGGAGATGACGGCGACCGCGAACGCGTTAAACCATTTCGGCCGCATGTTTTGCCCCTCCTTCGTTTCCCTCGAAAACGTGATGTTAGCGGCGTCTGACGGTCTCGGGGCCTAGCCCAGTCATTTCAAGCGGCTACACGCCGCCGAACGACCAGCGCGCCGCGTTCCAGGTCACCGGCCGACGGGCAGGCTGGGGTCGGAACTCACGCAGCCGCGCGTCGGCGACATCGACCTGGATGCGCTGGAACAACGGCACGGCCGGCAGGGCGGTGGTCCAGATGCGTTGCATCTCCGTGTAGCGCGCACGGCGGGTGTCGATGTCGAGCGTGCTCGCAGCCTCGTCGGCGAGCGTCGAAAACCGGTCGTCGCTCCATCCCGGGAAATTCTGTCCGCCGAAGCCATTCGCGAGCACAGGGATCTGGGCCTTGTAGTAGAGCAGGCTCCAGCCATACGGATCGCGGTCGCCGACCCAGGCGTACAGCGCGAGGTCGAACTGGCCAGTCGCGAGCTGGCCGCGCGACGAGGTCATCGAGGTCATGACGGCGTTGTCCACGGTGATGGCCACGCCGATCTTGCCGAGCGCATCGGCGATCTGGCTCGCGGCTTGATCGCGCTGCACGCTCCCTGACCCGACGGTAAGGCGAAGCTGGAGGCGCGTGCCCTGACGCACACGGATGCCGTCCGGCGCACGCAGCCAGCCCGCGGCGTCGAGGATGCGTTCGGCAGCGGCGGGATCGAAGCCGTACGTCGTCACATCAGCGGGCGTGAGAGCGGCCCACGATGGCGCGGGCAGATACGAGAGGGGCAGCGGGGCCCGCCCGGCAGTCGCCGTCCGCGCCAGCTTTTCCCGATCGATCGCCAGGGTGAGCGCGACGCGTACCTCCCGCGCCGCGAGGATCGGGTGCGGCTTGTAGAGATTCGTCGGATCTCTGAGGTTGAAATCGAGATGTTCCAGCGCGAGCGTGGGCGTGTAGTAGGCGCGGACGCCGCGGGGCTCGATGGATGAGAGCGCGCCGGCGGATTCGATGCCGTAGACGCCGGCCGCCAGGTCGACCCGATGCGCCGACAGGTCCTGCAACAGGCCGTCGGGATCGGACCGGAAGACGAAGACGATCGAACGCAGCCGCGCCTGGCCCAGCGCGTAGTACGGCGAACGCTCCAGCGTCAGTGAGGTGTTCCCCTGCCGCTCCTTCAGCGCGAACGGGCCGGCGTATATCGGAGCGCGTGCGAACGCGCTCTCGGCGAGTGTCGCGACCGGCACACCATGCAGCGGCGCTTCCGGAAGCACAAAGGCGTTGCAGCACAGCGCGTAGCGCGCATCGAGCTCGCCGGGTCGGTACACGACCTCAACGGTGCGATCATCCGGAGCGCGGACGTCCTGGATCCGCGAGGCGGCGCCGTACTGTGCGGCCTTCACCTCCCGGCTCGAGACGAGCATCCAGCCGAAACGGATATCCGAGGCACGGATCGGGCTGCCATCCTGCCAGCGAGCGCCCTCACGTAACCGGAAGCGCACGGTCAGCGCGTTCTGCCCATCCGATCCGCGCGCGAGGATCGCATCACCGTTCTCGATCGTCGGCACGCGCTCGGCAAGTCGCGCTTCGAGATCGCCGTTCTCGTCTTCGGCGACCAGGCCTTCGGTCATCGCGCCGAGGACGGTCAAGGCCTCGGTGCTCGTCGCCAGCGGAGCGAAGAGTGTCTCGGGCTGGTCGCGGAGCGCGACCACCGCGGTGTCGCCTGCGGCGGCGCGAGGTCCGGGAATTGCCGAGCACGCGGCCCCGATCGCCAGCGCGGTCATTGCGGCGAGCACGCCGCGTCTCACGACGTTGGCTCTCAGGCACCAAGGCGTCGCGGGTCGAGAGCATCGCGGAGGCCGTCGCCGATGTAGTTCATCGAGATCACTGCGAGGAAGATCAGCAGACCCGGGAACAGCGCCATCTGTGGCGCGAGCTCCAGGAAGTTCCGGGCGTCGAACAGCATCCGGCCCCAGGTCGGCCGGTCCGATGGGAACCCCAACCCGAGGAACGACAGGGCCGATTCGGTGATGATCGCCGCGCCGACGCTCAGCGACGCGGCGACTAGGACGGGGCTCATCGCGTTCGGCAACATGTGGCGCGTGATGATTCGGACGTCGCTCGCGCCAATCGATCGCGCCGCTTCGACGAACTCGCGGCGCTTGATCGAAAGGAACTGGGCGCGAACGAGTCGCGCCACGGGCATCCAGTTCAGCAGGCCGATCACGCTCACGACCAGGATGAAGATGCCGACGACGGGTCCGAAGAGCGCGTGCAGCGCATCGCGGAACAGATACACGATCAGAAGCAGCAACGGCAGCGATGGCAGCGAGATGAACATATCGGTCATGCGCATGAGCAGACCGTCGATCCGGTTGAAGAAGCCGGCCAAAGATCCGACCAGCGTGCCGAACGTGATCGAAATCAGCATGGCCACGATCCCGACCGCCATGGAGATGCGTCCGCCCAGCAGGGCGCGCGCAAACAGGTCTTGGCCCAGGTCGTTCGTCCCGAACGGATGGACCAGAGACGGCGCCTGATATCCGGCGGCGAAATCGATAGTCGCTGGATCGGCGGTGTATATGAACGGCCCCAAGACGGTCGCAACGGCGAGCAACGAGAAGACGACCGTCCCGGCCATCGCGAGCCGGTGACGGCGGAACGACGACCAGGCATCACCCCACAGCGAACGCGGCTTGCGGACCAGCTCGGCTCGCGTCAGCGTGGGGAGTGCTTCGGCTCGCGCCATCTACGTGTATTTGATCCTTGGGTCAAGCGCACCGTAGAGCACGTCTGCCACGAGATTGAAGCCGACCACCAGGATCGCGTAGACGAAGGTGATGGCCATGACCACCGGCGTGTCATTCACCTCGATGGAGCTGATCAACAGCTGACCCACTCCCGGGACCGCGAAGATCTGCTCGGTGATGATGGCGCCGGTGAAGATCGTCGGCACGCCGAGAGCGATGAGCGTCACCACCGGGATCAGGCTGTTTCGTAGCGCGTGCTTGATGATGACGACACGCTCGGCGAGGCCCTTGGAGCGCGCGGTACGGACATAGTCCAGCGAGAGATTCTCGAGCATCTCAGAGCGCACGAAGCGCGTGAGCGTCGCGGTCTCGAAGAGCGCCAGCACGGTGATGGGCATGATCGATTGGCTGATCTGGGTCATCAAGGTCGAGAAATCGTGCACCTTCAACGTCGAGTCGTAGATGAAGGGGAACCAATGCAGCTTGATGCTGAAGATGATGATGAGGAGGATTCCGGAGAAGAACGTCGGGATCGAGTAACCGATGAACGCGAAGGCCGTCGCGGTGTGATCGAAAAGGGTATAGCGGCGGACCGCGGAGATGATCCCGATCGGGATCGCGATGAGGATGCTCACGATGTAGGCCACGCCCAGGACCGCGAGTGTGTTCGGGAGCCGCTGGGCGACGAGACCGATCACCGGAACCTTGCTGATGAAGGAGTAGCCCCAGTTCCCTTGCACGAATTCGGTCAACCACTTCACGTACCGGACCGGCCAGGGCTGGTCCAATCCGAGCGCGTGGCGCATGTTCTCACGTACCTCGGGCGGGACCGCGGGGTTGGCGGCGAACTGCGACATCGGGTCGCCGGGCGCGAGCGCGAGGATGGCGAAGACCACGACGCTGATGATGAGCAACGTCGGGATCGCGATCAGCAGCCTCCGGATGATGTAGCGGTTCATCTGCCGCGCCCTACAGCGTAGCTCCCGTTCTTAGCCGCGGTGCGTGGGCCCTTGCGGACCCACGCACGCACAGCTGCTACTTGTACCACTCCTGGATGTTCCAAAGGTCCGATTCCCACGGGGTGCCATTCAGACCCTTGAGATCCTTCGAGGCCGATGCGACCGGGAACGCTCGAGCGACCAGCGGGATGATGACCACGTCATTCACCAGCATGTCGTTCAGCTGGATCGCGAGCTGGCTCCGCTTGGTCTTGTCGAGCTCCTTCTTGTATTGCGCGAAGAGGTTGTCGTACTGCGTGCTGCAGTAACGCTCGTAGTTGTTGCCCTTCCACTGGTTGGACTTCTGCGCGATCTGGTTGCAGAGCCAGCCGGAAAGGTAGTTCTGCTGGTCTGGGTCGCTGGATCCGTTCGTGTACATCTCCACGTCGTAGTACATATGCGCCGCCGTGTCAGGGTTCCCAGCATCGCTGCTGAAGAACACGCTGGCCGGGACGTTCTTGAGGTTCACGGTGATGCCGAGCGCTTCCCAGTTCTGCTTGACGATGGCCTGCTCCTTCTGGCGCAGGTCGTTGGTGCTGGTCAGGTAGTTGATGACCATCTGCTTGCCGCCTTTGGCACGCTTGCCATCAGCCGCCTTGGTCCAGCCGGCCTGGTCGAGGAGCTGCCCCGCCTTCGTGGCGTCGAACTGGCAGATATCGGCGGACGCCGTGTTCGGCGAGTTCACTTCCGCTGGGGCCGTGACGATGTTGCACGTGGCCTTGCCGGTCTCGTTGTACAGCTGCGTGGCGAGGGTCTTGCGGTCGATGGCCATCGCCAGTGCTTTGCGCACGTTGAGATCCGACAGGAACGGGTGCTGTGTCGTCGGCTCGGAGCGCTTGTCCCCAAGCGATGCCGAGGGGTCCGCGCGGTTGACCAGGATCCGCTCGACGTTCGGGCTGTCATGGGTGACCATCACGCACTTTCCGCCCGACACGATCTGGCTGAGGATGCTCCACTCGATCTGCATGTTCCAGCCGTAATCGGAGTCGCCCGCCTGGCACACGCTGCGTGCGGCCGTCGCCGCGTCGGCGACGCCCTTGATCTGAACGTCCTTGAAGAACGGCTTGCCCGGGTCGCGATAGCTGTCATTGATGGTGTAGGTGACGACGTCGCCGGGCTTGAAGTCGACCAACTTGTACGGGCCGGTGCCGACTGGCTTGTTGTTCTCGGCGCACGTCTCCGCCGCTGCTCCGATGCAGCTCTGGAACTGCTTTTTCTGGATGATGTTGCCGAGGCCAGTGACGAAGATCTGGTACGGATTCGGGTTCGGGTCGGTGAAGCTCACCTTCACCGTGTTCTTGTCGACTGCCTCGACCTTGCTGACGCCGAGGACGGTCTCACTGTCCGACGCCGCGGTCTTCTCGTCCGCGACGTACTGCCAGGTGAAGACGACGTCATCCGCGGTGAAGTCCGTTCCGTCGGACCACTTCACGTTCTGCTTGAGCTTCCAGGTGATGCTCTTGAGATCCGCTGCAATGCCGCCGTTCTGCAGCGTCGGGATCTCGGACGCGAGGAACGGCACGGGCTTGGCGTCAGGACCGAACTTCGCGAGCGGCTCGAGGATCAAGCCGCCGGCGTCGTAGTCTTTCGTCCCCTGTGCTTTGTGGGTGTTCAGGATCGTCGGCGCCTGCCAGTACAGGATGTGCAAGGTTCCGCCGCCGCCGCGCGCGACGGCCGATGCACTCGCGCTGGCGCCTGTCGTCGGCGAAGCGCCGGATGGCGGGGTCGTGCAGGCCGTCGCGACGAGCAATGCGCTCGCCAGCGCGACGAGTAGACCGCGCCACCTCCCTCCGCCCGATAGTGCTGCTCCCATCCAGTCCTCCTTCTTTCGGAGCGGGCAATCCAGCCCGCTACCCGCAGATACGGTCACATAAGTTACTCGCGCCGGCCCGGAAAGGCTCAGATCGGTCGGTGTGCCGCCGGCCAAAACGCCTACGCATTACCGCCTGACCCGCGGCGAGGTTCAGCGGATGTACCGAATCGTGATGAGAGCAGCAAGCCCTTCCATCACCGCCGCCAGTCCGAAGGCCACACCCAGCGACTGCGACACGATGAGCCCGCCGAGAGCGGATCCGACCGGAAAGCCCGTGTAGTTCAGTGCCATCGACACGGCGAAGGCTCGCCCAAGCCAGGCAGGGTCGGTGCGCCGCTGGCGAAGGGTGAACAGGACGACGTCGAACGGCCCAGTGGCGAGCCCGACCACGAGCATCGCCAGCACGACCACTACC
>VBHP01000144.1 GCA_005881435.1 Chloroflexota bacterium
CGAGCCGGCTCACTCCGCCCTGTCGTCATGCGCGCCGCAGGCGCCAGACACGCTTGTGTCCGCCACGCGTGGTGGTTCCCGCTTGGGGCGGACGGAGCCGGCACCCGGCGGGGGCCCTCGGCGCGCGCGGCCAATTCCGGCGGTCTGCGGTGAGCATCCTGCGCACGGCGCACCAGTTCAGTCCGACGCTCGCTTATGGAGACGCCGTCTCGAACGATGCGTTCGAGCTGCAGCGGCTGCTCTGGTCGTGGCAGGTTCGCTCCGATCTGTTCGCCGAGGACGCCAAGCCTCGCGTGCGCGCATTCGTGCGCGAGTTTCCCGAGCTGCTCAAGCTGCGACGACGCGACAGCGCGCTGCTGATCCATATCGCCATGGGCAACGCGGCGTACGACCAGCTCCTCGACCTCCCGCTGCACAAGATCGTCGTGTATCACAACATCACGCCGGCCTCGTACTTCGCCGGCGTGAACGAGAGCCACGAGCGCTGGGCCACGCTCGGCCGCGAGCAGCTGGCGAAGTTTGCGAAGGTCTGCGAGCTGGGCATCGGCGACAGCGAGTACAACCGCAAGGAGCTCGAGGCTGCCGGCTTCGTTCAAACCGCGGTCGTGCCGATCCTCGTCGACTGGTCGACCTTCGACGTCGAGCCGGACGCCGCCGTGGCCCGGCGCCTCGCCGGCGAGCGCGCGATCCTCTTCGTCGGGCAGGTCGTGCCGCAGAAGGCGCCGCACGATCTCATCGCCGGCTTCGCCAAGTACCGCGAGTCCGACGGCGACGCGCGTCTCTATCTCGTCGGCTCGACGGCCGACTCCGGCAGCTATCTCGAGCGCCTGCGCGCCGACGTGGCGCATCGCGGACTTGAGGAGGCCGTGACGTTCGCCGGTTCCGTCAGCATGCCCGAGCTCGTCGCCTACTACCGCGGCGCCAAGGCGTTCGCCACGATGTCCGATCACGAGGGCTTCTGCGTTCCTCTGCTCGAAGCGATGCGCTTCGGTCTGCCTATCGTCGCGCACGCGGGCGGCGCGATCCCAGACACCCTCGGCGGCGCGGGGATCCTGCTGGAACACAAATCGCCCGATGACGTCGCGCATGCGCTGGAACGCGCGCTCGGTGATGCCCGCGCGCGAGAGGAGCTCGCCGTCGCCGCACGGCACCGTCTCGAGCAATTCTCACGCGAACGCATCGGCCAGCGCCTGTCGGATGCGTTCGCGCGCATCGGCGTGCAATTTCCAAAGAGCCGCTCGTTGAAGGTCGCGGTCCTCTCCAGCGCCGCAGACGACGGCATCCGTCCATACGGTCTCGCGGTGCGCGGCGGCCTTGCGGCGAACGGGCACGATGCGGCCTACGTCGGCATCACAGTCGCCGACACGAGGGACCTGATGCGAAAGGTGCGGGAGCTGCCGCGCGAGACCGAGGCCGTCGTCGTGGAGCACGAGTTCGGGCTCTTTCGCGACGTCTCCTTCATTCGCGCGCTGTTCAATTTGTGGCGGCGCAAGATCGCCGTCGTGCTCTCGTTCCACGAGATCGAGCCCGACAAGTTCCATCACTACCGCAAGGTGCGCACAGCGTTGCACTACCGCCAGACCTACGCCTGGCCGCTGGAAGCGCTCCGCATCCCCTGGGTCGCTTTGATCCTTGGGTTCCGCTTCTTTCTCTATCGCAGCTTCGCCAGCCTTCTCGGTGCGCTGCCGCAACGGCTGGTCATCCATTCCGATCGTTCGAAGTTCTGGGTCGACCTCATCACCTCGAATCGCGACAAGGTCGAGGAGGCGCCGCTCGTGACCCGCCCGCTCGAGGGCTTCGAGCGGCCGCCCTCGTCGGAGGAGAAACGCGCGCTGCGCGAGCGTCTCGGTCTGCCTGGCGACGCGTTCATCTTCGTCTCGCCCGGATTCTTCTTTCGCCGCAAGCGTTTCCTCGAGGTCATCGCCGCGGCTGGGCGGGAC
>VBHP01000145.1 GCA_005881435.1 Chloroflexota bacterium
CCGCGGCATCGGCTTCTACCAGCGGATGCTGGCTCCGGAGCGGCAAGCGCCACGACTCGTCGCGGGCCTCACGCTCCGCGGTCGCCCATGAGCCGGCCGGAGCTGCTCGTCGTCTGCGGGTCGCTCGCCGACGACGCCACCCGCGCGTTCGTGCAGCGTCTCGGTCAGCGCTACCTGACCGAGCTTGCCTGGGCGGGCGCGGCAGACGCCGATCTCGGCCCCGACATCGAGGTGCGCCGCTTCGACGCGGCCGTGCC
>VBHP01000029.1 GCA_005881435.1 Chloroflexota bacterium
CGGACCCGGTGAAGACGGGCGGCGGCTACATCTTCATCGCCACGCAGATCTTCCGTTTCAACCGCGACGAAGGCAAAGCCATGGACTACATGAAGGCTTTGCACAAGAACATCGCCGACTACATCGGCACGTCGCCGCAGGCGATCGCGCTCGTCTCGCAGGGGCAGTACGTCGGCGCACCGAACTGGAGCCACGACATCCTTACCGAGAAGGGCAAGAACCCGGGGGTCGATCTGGCGGTGCCAAGCGACACCGGCTTCGAGGTCGGCGCGGTGAGCATCGTGAAGGGTGCGAAGAACCTGCCGCTGGCGAAGGCGTTCGTGGACTGGGTCCTGACACCCGATGCCGGCGCGCTCAACGTGAAGCTCAGCAACCGTGGCTCGACGCTCCCCGAGGTCGCGCCCGCGGCGGGCGCGCCAACGTTGACGACGGTCAAGCTGGTCAACTACGACCGGCAATGGGCCACCGACAACAAGACGCGGATCCTGCAGTCGTGGCAAGCGGCGGTCGGCCGCTAGGACCTCACCTCGTAGAAGCACGGACGTAACCGATGCGCAGCCTGCAGCGCGAGCCGGGTCTCCTGCTCGCGCTGCTTGCTGCCGTCGCGCTCGTCGTTCTCTTCGTCGTCGTGCCGCAGGTGGTCGTGATCCTGGTCCCCGGCATCGACGGTTACGTGTCGTTCCTCGCCGGCGGGACCTGGACGCGCCCGCTGGTGAATTCGCTGCAGGTGACGCTGCTGTCGACGACGACCGCCGTGACGCTCGGCTTCGTGTTCGCGTACTCGATGGTCTACACGCCGATGCCGTGGAAGCCGTTCTTCCGCGTCATCGGGATCCTTCCGCTGCTCTCGCCGCCATTCGTCGTCGCCACCGTCTATGCCCTGCTGTTCGGACCGCGCGGCATCATCTCTTACGGCGTCTTCGGTCAGTCGCCCAGCGTGTTCGGGCTGGGCGGGATCTGGGGCGTGCAGACCATCGCCTATTTCCCATTCGCCTATCAGCTCATCGCCGACGTCCTGTCGCGCAGCGACGCGCGTCTGGAGCAGGCCGCGCGAAATCTCGGTGCCGGGCCGTGGACGGTCTTCCGCACCGTGACGCTGCCCCTGTCACGCCCGGGCCTCGGCGCCGCGATCCTCACCACCGCGATCTACGTGCTGGAGGACTTCGGCAATCCGGCGCTCATCGGCGGCGGTTTCAACGTGCTGCCGACGCAGGCCTACACGCTGATCGAGACCTCGGGCGATTTCGCCGGTGCCGCCGCGGTGAGCACGATCCTCCTGCTGTTGGCCCTGGTCCTGTATCTGACCAAGACCCGGCTCGATCGTGGCCGCTCGTACGTCACCGTTTCGGGCAAGACGTCGTCGATGCCGCACCCGCCCGTACCGGTCGCGCTGACTCGCGCCTGCTTCGTGGCTTGCCTCGGGCTATCCGGTCTCATCCTGCTGGTCTATGGCACGCTCGTCGCCAGCGCGCTGACGCTGCGATTCCCGACCAACCTCGCCTTCACCACGGAGCACTTCGAGTACCTCGGTGCTCATGCGACCTCGCTGCAGAACACCCTGATCTACGGCGGCATCGCGGCGGTCGGCTGCGCCGCGTTCGCGCTGCTCGCCGGATTTCTGGTGCAGCGCGGCACCTGGCCCGGGCGCCAGGTGTTCGAGTTCGTGCTGATCATGCCCGCCGCGATCCCGGGCATCTTCTTCGGGATCGGCTACCTGATTACGTTCAACCAGCCCTGGCTGAACTGGGTCGACGCCGGCGCGCTGATCACCATCGCGCTGCTGTTCTGGAACGTGCCCGTCGCGTACCAGGCCATCGTGGCCGGACTGCGGCAGATCGATCGCTCCATCGACGAAGCCGCCACGAGTCTCGGGGCGTCCAAGCTGCGCGGCTTCCGCGACGTGCTCGTGCCGATGCTCGGCGGCTCGGTGCAGGTCGGGCTGGTCACGTGCTTCGTCCGTGCCGTGACGACGCTGTCGCTGATCATCTTCCTGTTCACGCCGCGCTCGGCGACGGCGACGATCACCATCTTCCAGCTGGTGAACGACTTCGACTGGGGCGGCGCATCGGCGTTCACCGTCGGCGACATCGCGCTGGCGATCGCGGCGGTCACGCTCATCGGCTTCGTCGGTGGCCGGCGCCGGCTCATCGTCGGCGCCGCGCACGGCTAGTCCGGCTAGGGTACGCCTGACGCGCCGCTACTTTTCGCGCACGACTCCGAACGTGAGACCGGCGATCACGTAGCGGCGGGCGAGCACCATCAAGACCAGCGGCAGCACCAGCGCGATCGCGCCGGCGGCGGCCATGTCGTTCCAGATGATCTCGAACTGCGTGACCAGACCCTGCACGCCGACCGGGAACGTCTGTGCGTTGGGCGTGCTGGTGAGGATCAGTGCGAACAGGAACTCACTCCAGGAGAACGAGAAGACGATGACACCCGCCGCCAGGAGACCCGGCATGGCCAGCGGCAAGAGGATGAGTCGGAACGCGGTCCAGCGGCTGGCGCCGTCGGAGAAGGCGGCCTCTTCGATCTCGCGCGGTATCTCCGTGAGGAAGCCCTTGAGCATCCAGATCGTGAACGGCAGATTGAACAGCGAATAGATCAGGATCAACGCCAGCGGCTGGTCATACAGACCGACCGTCCGGACCACCGCGAAGTACGGGACGACGACCGCGATGGGCGGCAGGAACCGCAGCGACAGCGCCCAGTTCAAGACGCCGGTGCGGACCCGCGGCGAGACCTCGAGTCGGGTGATCGGATACGTGATCAGCAGCCCCACGGTGAGCGCCAGGATTACGGTCGCGGCGCAGACGACGATGCTGTTGCGCAGCAGCACGAGGAAGCCGCGGTCGACGAGCACGTCGACGTACGGCTGCAGCGTCGGCGCCTCCGGGTACAGGCTGAGCGTCGCCTGGAACAGCTCGGATCGGCCCTTCAGCGAGGTCGCGAGCAACCAGTACAGCGGGAACGCGTACAGGACCGCCAGCACGGCGAAGACCGGCAAGAGCACGAGGCCGCGCCAGCCCGCGCGCCGTCGTCGCCGCAATCTACCTGCGCTCCAGCGGTAGTACGCGGGTGACGAGCGAGTACAGCACGCTCACGGCAACGAGCACCACGACGGCTAATGCCGCAGCCTGTCCAGTATCGGAGAACTTGAATTCGACGCGGTACAGATAGAGCGACAGCAGCTGTGTGGTATTTCCGGGACCACCTCCGGTGAGGATGAAGACGTGATCGAAGACGCGGAGCACGTCGGCCAGGCGGAAGAAGATGATCAGCACGAGCAGCGGGCGCAGATAGATCAGCTCGATGTGCCAGAACTGCGACCAGCCGGACGCCCCGTCGACCTGCGCGGCCTCGATCTCCTCATGCGGCACCGTGAGAAAACCGGAGAACAGCACGAGGTACACGAAGGGGGTCCACTGCCAGACGTCGACGCTCGCGACCGCGGGCATGGCCGTGATCGGCTGGCCCAGCCAGTTGATCTCGTCGTGGATGACGCCGGTGAGCATGAGGATGTGGTTGAGCGCGCCGTATCCCGGCGCATAGATCAGCCGCGCGATCACGCCCACGGCGATGGGCGGGATGACGAGCGGGACGATGGCCATCGCGAAGAACACCGCACGCAGTGCCGGACTCTTGACCGTGCGATGGACCAGCAACGCCAGGCCGAGCCCGAGGAGGATCTCGGTCGGCATGACCAGGGCCGCGTAAATGCCGGTCGCCGCCAGTGCCTCGTACAGCAGCGGATTCTCGAGCCCGATGACGTAGTTCTGCAGGCCGACGAAGGCGCCGCCGTTGGTGGCCTGCAATGACTGGATGATCGCGAGCACGAACGGGTAGGTGACGATCAGGAAGATCGTGCCGAGGACCGGCACGAGCATCAGGTACGCGAGGCGCTCTTGCTTCGTGAAACGACCGGCCCCCGCTGTCTTGGCGGGGGCCGGTCCAACCGTCGAGGTCAGATTCGCCTAGTACCCCGCGTTCTTCATTTGTGTCTTGATCTGATCCGCGGCCTTCGTCACCGCGGCTTCAGGCGTGACCGTGCCGGCCAGAGCCGCGTTGAGGTTCGTGCCAAGGATCGTCTCGACGGCGTTCCATTGATCAGTCCGCGGTCGCCAGTTCGGGACCGCGTCGAGGGACTTCGCGAGCGCGGCGAAATACGGATTCTTCTGGTTCAGGGTCGCGTCGTTGAGGATGCTCTTGCGCGCCGGGATGCCGCCCTTGTCCACGTAGGTCTTCTGTGTCTCCGACGACGTGAGCCAGGTGATGAAGTCGGCGGCGGCCTGACCGTTCGGCGATGCCTTGGGGATGCCGAGAAGCCAATTGCCCATCATGCCGATGCCCTTGCCGCTCGGTCCGGCGGGCATCGGGATGTAGCTCACCTTGCCCTTGACCTGCGACACCTGCGCGTTCTCGATGACGTCGGTGATCTCGCCAGGCCACACCGTGGTCTGGTACGCCTGACCGGTGGCCATGAGGCGATCTCGATCCGCTGCGTCGATGCTTTCGGAGCCGGTGGGCGCAGCGGCCTTGAGGTCTTGGACCAGGAACTTGACCGCGCGCAGCGAGGCGGCGTTGTCGATGGTGACGTTCCAATTCTGATCGAAGACATCTCCGCCGAACGACCACAGGATCGGCAGGAAGTCCGCGACGATCGGGTTGGTGGCCTTGCCGCGGATGACGTACCCGTAGAAGTTCGACTTCTTGTTCTTGTCCGCGTTGGCCTTGACCTCGTCCCAGGTCTTCGGCGCCGGACCCATGTCCGACCGGTACATGAACATCTCGACGTTGCCGACGATGGTGATGCCGATGAGGTGCTGCGGCTTGCCCTTCGCCGCCGGCGGGACGGCGCCACGCGGTGGCGGCCATGTGCCGACGTCGTAGACCACATCTGGGATGTCGGAGTCGCGCTTGAAACCGTAACTGGAGTCAAGCGGCTGAAGCGACTCGTCGGTGCCGAACTTCGGCATCCAGGGGTCGTCCATCATCACCAGGTCGTAGGTCGCGGCGTTCGCCTTGAACGTCGTGACGAGCTTCTCGTAGAGCTGGTCGTACGGGAACTCGACGACCTGGATCTTGATCCCGGTCTTCTGCTCGTACAGCGGTGCGACCGCTTTCAGCGCCGCGTCCTCGTTGCCCTGGACCGCGGCGATGGTGAGCTGGGCGGGCTTGTTGCCGCCGCCCGGCGCCGCCGCCTGACACGAAGCGATGACGACGAGTCCGAGCATCGCGAGCGCGAGTGTCTTAGTCCACGTTGTCATGTGCTCCTCCCCCGCGAGCCCGGCGATCGGACTTGGACTCGCAGGCGGTTCATCCTACGCTCGCGGCCGTGATGGCCGCGTCGAACGTCCACCTCGAGCTGTCGCATGTCAGCAAGCGCTTCGGCGATGCCCTCGCGGTCGACGACGTTTCGTTCGCCATCCCGCGCGGCGCCTTCGCGACGCTGCTCGGTCCTTCCGGTTGCGGCAAGACGACGACGCTGCGGATGATCGCGGGCTTCTACGACCCGGATGCCGGCGAGATCAACCTCGGTGGCCGGCGGATCAACGACCTGCCGGCGCACCGTCGCGGCACTGCGATGGTGTTCCAGGACTACGCGCTGTTCCCGCACATGACCGTGCGCGACAACGTTGCCTACGGCCTGCGGCTGGCCAAACGATCGCGGACCGACATCGCCAAGAAGGTCGCCGACACGCTCGCATTCGTCGGGCTCGCGGGGATGGAGGATCGTTCCCCGAGCCAACTGTCCGGCGGCCAGCAGCAGCGCGTCGCGGTCGCTCGTGCGCTCGCGATCGAGCCGCAGGTGCTGCTGTTGGACGAGCCCCTCTCGAACCTCGACGCGAAGCTCCGCGAGCAGCTCCGCGTGGAGCTGCGCACGCTGCAGCAGCGGCTGGGGATGACGTTCGTCTACGTCACGCACGATCAGGCCGAGGCGCTGTCGCTCTCGGATTGGATCGCGGTCATGCGCGAAGGTCGCGTCGAGCAAGCCGGCACGCCCTGGGACATCTACTACCGGCCGCGCACGGCATTCCTCGCCGATTTCGTCGGGGCCGTGAATCTCGTACCGGCCGTGATCCGCGCGGCACAGGATGGCCAGGCTCGCGTCGCGGTGGGCACGCGCGAGCTGTCGATACCCGTGCCGCGAGAGGTAGCGCTGTCAGCGGGGCAGGAGGTGCGTCTGTGCATCCGTCCGGAGACGGTCGAGTTCGCGCGAGACCGCGGCGGTCCCGCGCTCGTCGAAGGCTCGGTCCTCCGCCGCGCGTTCCTCGGCGATCGCATGCGCTACTGGGTCAGCGTCGACGGCCGCGAGTGGATCGTCGATCAGGCCGATCCGGGCGCCGGGCCCGCACTCGACGGACGCGTGTCGCTGTCGCTGCGGCCCGAACGCGTGCACCTGATCGTCTGATCGTCGCGGGCGTATCCTCCGCCCACGTGCCGGCGTCGTGTCGCCGGAGGGAAGGGACGTCATGACTGCTCAACGCGTTGGGAGCGCCGCGCTGACACCCGCGGAGATCAGCACACGACTCATCGCCTACATCATCGACGCGGTCGTCCTGTCGATCGTATATCTCG
Organism: Chloroflexota bacterium; assembly: GCA_005881435.1. Classification (GTDB taxonomy): domain Bacteria; phylum Chloroflexota; class Limnocylindria; order P2-11E; family CF-107; genus CF-107. The sequence goes on from VBHP01000029.1 coordinate 6,577, forward strand.
TTCTGATCACGGCGATCGTGCTCGGCGCCTTCATCCAGGGCGACGCCGGCGTCACGCAGGCGCTCTCGCGTTCGATCCTGTTCGCACTGGCGAGCTTCTTGTACTTCGGCTGGGGCTGGACGCACTGGCGCGCCACACCGGGTCAGCGCGCGATGGGCGTCATGACGGTCAACGCCACGGACGGATCCACGATGACGTGGAACCAATCGGCGCTGCGATGGGCGTATCTGTTCGGGCCCTCCGCGTTCGAGTCGCTGTTCACGAACTCGCAGCAGGTCGGCGGCCTGATCTCTTTCGTAGCCGGAGTCGCGGTGCTCGCGTACTACGTCTACCTCTATCGCACCAGCGCGAGCGATCCGAAACGCCAGGGATTCCACGACAAGCAGAGCGGCACCATCGTGGTCAAAGCGGCGGCGTAGCGCCGAGCGAGGCGACCGACGGATTCATTCAGACGTCGAGCCGCGGACGATTGGCGACGTCGAGCGGCCGGCCGTGAAGCGATGTCTCCGATGAGAGCGATGCTGCTCTTGGCGAGCGTCTTCGTGCTGTACGTCGTCGCCGGGAAGGCCGGTCTGGCCCTGGCTTTTGTCAACGCCAGTGCCAGCGCGGTGTGGCCTCCGACCGGGATCGCCATTGCCGCGCTCCTGGTGCTCGGCACGCGACTGTGGCCTGCGATCTTCCTGGGCGCATTCGTCGTCAACGTCACGACCGCCGGATCGTTCGCGTCGTCGCTCGCCATCGCCGGCGGCAACACGCTCGAGGCGATCGCAGCGGCGACGCTGGTCACGCGGTTCGCGAACGGCGCGCACGCGTTCGAGCGTCCGCAGGACGTCCTGAAGTTCACCTTCCTGGCCGCGATCCTGAGCACCGCGATCAGCGCGACGGTCGGCGTGACCGCGCTGGTCCTGACGGGCAATGCGGCAGTGACCGACTACGCTCCGATCTGGCTGACCTGGTGTCTCGGCGACGCATCCGGCGCACTCATCGTCGCGCCGCCGCTGGTGCTGTGGGCCACCACGCCGCCTCGGCGCCAGGCGCTGCCACGTGTCGTCGAGCTGCTCGCGCTCGCCGCCGCCGTCGTAGCGATCGCCATCGTCACGTTCGCAGGGGTCGGCCCGCTCTCGCAGCAGCAGTACCCGATCAGCTTCCTGCCGTTCCCGGTGCTGGTGTGGGCCGCGTTCCGCTTTGGCCCACGTGAGGCGGCGACGATGATCGCGATCCTGTCGACGGTCGCGATCGTTGGAACGCTCAATCGGACGGGTCCGTTCGGCTCCCTGGCCCCGAACGATGCGCTGCTGCTACTGCAGTCCTTCTTAGCGGTGGCGGCGTTGACGACCCTCTCGCTGGCGGCCGCCGTGTTCGATCGCGATCGCGCCCATGAATTGGTGCGGGCGACAGAGGAGCGTTTGCGGGTCGCCGAGGAGCGCAAGGTCGTGGCGCGTGAGGAATTCCTCTCGGTCGCCGCACACGAGCTCAAGACGCCGATGACGACGCTGCAGATCTCGGTGCAAGCTCTGCTGCGGCTGCTCGATCGCGACGGTGCGGTCGAGACGGGCGTCCTGCGCCGTTCGCTGACGGCGGTGCGTGAGAACACCGACAAGCTCGCGCGCCTCGTCACCGAGCTGCTCGAGACGGTCCGTGCGCAGGCCGGGCGGCTCGAGCTCGAGATCGCCGACGCCGAGATCGCCACGCTGGTGGCGGCGGCCGTCGAGCGCGCGCAGGCTCGCACGCATCGGAGCGCGCTGACGCTCTCGGTCCCCGCATCAGAGCTACGCGCGAAGGTGGATACGCTTCGGATCGAACAGGTACTCGACAACGTGCTGGACAACGCGATCAAGTTCAGCACCGACGGCGGCGACATCGAGGTGGTCTTGAGCGACACCCGCGGAGGCCTCCGCATCGCGATACGCGACCACGGTGTCGGCATACCGCCGGAGCGGCGCGATCGGATCTTCGAGCGGTTCTATCAGGCCCACCGGGAAACGGAGCGGTCGGGGTTGGGCCTCGGCCTCTATGTCGCGCGCGAGATCGTGCAGCTCCACGGCGGCCGGATCTGGGCCGAGTTCCCAGACGATGGCGGGACTCGCATCGTCATCGATCTGCCTTCGCTGTCCGCCGACTCCGGTCGCGGCGCTCCGGTCGGATCCGGCGCCGGCCCCTAGAGCTCCAACTCGAGTCCATCCTCGGCGCGCTCGAGCTCGACCTCATCGAGATGCGCGAGGGTCTCGTCGCCGAAATGAGTGAGGATGATGCGCTTGCAGTCGAGCTCGCGTCGATGCGCCATCAACGTGCGATAGCAGAGATGCGCGGGGTCGTCGGTCGAGAAATTCGTGGCCTCGCAGATGAACAGGTCCGCGCCATGGGCGAGCTCGGGCAGCGCTGAGCTCCACGTCGCGTCGCCGGAGTAGGCGATGAGCTTGCCGCCGACCTCCACGCGAACCCCGTGCGGATCGGACTCGGGCACGTGCGTCACCGGTACGGGCCTGAGCGAGACATTGCCGACGGAGATGTCGCCGTCGCCGAAGCGGCGGTGCTCGACCGCGAACGAGAGTGGCGTCGTGGCGAAGAAGTCCTGATACAGGCCGATGCTGGTCTGCTGCAGTCGTGCCTCGAGCTCTCGCGGTCCGGCGATCACCAGCGGGCGGGAGCGTTTGGCGAAATGTTGGTCCATCAGCAGATAGGGCAATCCGCCGAAGTGGTCGCCGTGCAGATGCGACACCACCACCGTGTCGATGGCGGCGAGATCTGAAAACCGCTTCAGCATCGGCATCGCCGACCCGCCGCAGTCGAGCAGGATGGAGGAACGTCCGGCGGTCAGCTGGATACATGCGTTGGAGCGACCCCCGGCGGAGAACGCGTTCGCCGTGCCAAGGAAGCGGACCCGAATCACGCGATCTCGCTGAGCTTGACCGGGCGGTGCTCGCGCCAGGAACGCCCCGCGGCTTCGGCGATGCGGAGCGCCTCGAGCGCGTCTGCCGCCGTGCACGGATTGTCCGCCTGGCCGCGCGCGAAACGGAGGAAGTGCGCGAGCTCGGCGTGATAGGCGTCACCGAACCGGACGAAAAAGGACGGATATGCCGGACCGCCGAGCGGCAGCGCGTCGGTTTCCACCGAGCGGATCGGCGTTCGTGGATCCAGTCCGATGGCGATCGTGTCCTTGGCGCCGTTGATCTCGACACGGATGTCGTATCCGGCCTCGTTATGACGGCCGGCGACGATCGCGCCGATCGCACCGCCGCGCAATTTCAGCAGCACCGCCGAAGTCGCGACGTCCTGCATGGCCTCATACGTCGGATGCCCCAACGTGGAACCATCCGCGCTCACCTCCGCGACCTCGTCGTCGAAGAGCCATCGCGTGATGTCGAAGTCGTGGATCACCTGGTCTTTGAATTGCCCGCCGGAAGTCTTGATGTAAGCGTCGGGCGGCGGCAACCGATCGCGGCTGGTCATATAGAAGGAGTACACCGTCCCAAGCCTGCCTTCGCGAAGCTCCCGTTTCGCGGCTTGGTAGCCGGCGTCGAAACGGCGCTGAAAGCCGATCTGCAGCCGCCCGTTCGCACGCTTCACCTGCGCCACGACGTCTTTTGTTTCCGGTAGGCCCATGGCGATCGGTTTCTCGCAGAACGTCGGAAGGCCCGCGGCGATTGCCTTGTTGATCAACGTCGCGTGCGTGTCGGTCGGCGTCACCAGGACCACCGCATCCGCGCCGTGATAGGCGGCGTCGACGCTGTCGACGGCCGTGGCGCCGACCTTCGCCGCGATCTCGCGCGCACGCGCGATGTCGGCGTCATAGATCCGCAGTTCGCGCACGTCGGGAAGCGAGCGGAGCGTTTCGGCGTGACTCGCACCCAGGCGTCCGACGCCGAGGAGACCGATCCGCATCGCGCGTACCCTACAACGCGCGCATGAGTGACGCGTTCGATGTCGTGACGATCGGCAGGGTCGGCGTCGACTTCTATCCCGAGCAGATCGGCGTTCCGCTCGCGCGGGTGCGCACCTTCGCGAAATCGCTGGGTGGCAGTCCGACCAATGTCGCTGTCGGCGCGGCGCGCCTCGGCCTTCGCGCGGCGGTCATCACGAAAGTCGGCGACGACGGCTTCGGCAGCTACGTCCGCGAAGCGCTATCCGGCTTCGGCGTCGACACGCGGTGGGTCGGGACGGATCCGACGCTGCGCACGCCGGTGGTCTTCGCCGAGGTCTATCCGCCGGATCGCTTTCCGATCCTGTTCTACCGCGAGCCGCGAGCGCCGGACATGAACCTTCGCGCCGAGGAGCTCGACCGCGCCGAGCTCGGGCGGGCGAGACTGGTGTGGACGACCGGGACCGGGCTCGCCGACGACCCCAGCCGTTCCGCGACGCTCGCGACGCTCGAGGCCGCGCGTGGGATCCGCGTCCACGACCTCGATCATCGGCCGGCGTTGTGGCGCTCGGACGATGAAGCGCGGCGCTGGGCGCGCGAAGCGTCGCGGCGCGCGACCGTCATCGTCGGCAACGAGGACGAGGTTGAGATGGCCACAGCCACGCGGGATCCGGATCGCGCCATGGAATTGCTGCTGGCGATGGGCCCCGAGCTCGTGATCGTGAAGCGCGGCGGTGAGGGCGCCGTGGCGCGGCGGGGGAGCGAGCGCGTCGAGGTGCCCGGCGTGCGCGTCGAAGTCCTGTGCGGTCTGGGCGCGGGCGACGCGTTCGGCGGCGCCCTCTGCTACGGGTTGCTCAATGCCTGGCCGCTCAAACGGATGCTCGCATTCGCGAATGCCGCCGGCGCGATCGTGGCTTCGCGTCTCGCGTGCGCCGACGCGATGCCGACCATCGCGGAGGTCGAGGGGCTCATCGCTCGCCCGACTGCCTGAGCCGTGACCTCGAGGCGTTTCATCTACGCGGCATGCGATGACAAGGATATCGACCGCACGACTGATGTCCGCGCTCATGCTTGTCGCCGCGGCCTGCACGGCTGCGCCCCAGCCGCAGCGCGAGGCGCCATGTCCCTTCACGGTGCCAAACGGGGGACCTCCACCCGGCAACACCGGCCCGGCCAACTTCGGCGACGGAAAGCTTTGGGTCTGGGTGCCCGGCGGGAAGCTGTATCTCGCCCCGGACTCCGACGGCCGGCTCTCGGAAAAGTTCGGCTGGTGGCGTGAGGTGCCGGGCACGTTGACCATCGACGGCCACCGGCTCGATGCTCCGGCGCCTTGGCTTAACGCGTCGGTCCCCGACGGGTATGGGCCGACGGGATTCCAGGCGACCGGCATCACGTTTCCAACTCCGGGCTGTTGGGAGATCACCGGCCACGTCGGAAGTGAAAGCCTGACCTTCGTCGTCGAGATCGCTCGCGACTTCTCGCCGCCCTAAGCGCCGCGCCGCCACGGCGCGCTACTGTGCGTCAGGGCGTGAACGACATCGTCCGGCAGCTGACCGAGATCCGCGCCACGCGCCCGATCGCGATCCAGGAGGCGTGGAACCACCGCGCCCGCCGTCCGCTGCTGAGCCGCGGGCGACTGTTCCTCGTCGCCGCGGACCATCCCGCACGCGGGGTCCTCAAGGTCGGTGCGGATCCGCAGGCGATGGGCGATCGCGGCGAACTGCTGCGGCGCCTCGTCGCCGCGCTCGAGCGGCCCGGCGTCGACGGCGTCCTCGGAACGCCGGATGTCCTCGAGGATCTGGTGCTGCTCCGCGCACTGGAAGGAAAGTTGGCCTTCGGTTCGATGAACCGTGGCGGGCTGGCCGGATCGGCTTTCGAGCTGGACGACCGCTTCACCGCTTACGACGCCGACGGCATCGAGCGCGACGGGCTCGACGGCGGAAAGATGATGGTCCGGATCGCCGATCGCGATCGCGGCTCGCTCGAGACGTTGGTCGCCTGCGCCCGCGCCATCGATTCTCTGGCCGAGCGTGGCCTGCCGGCGCTGGTCGAGGTCTTCGCCAGCCGAATCGAACCGGACGGCAACGCCGTCAACGACATGGACCCGTCGGCGCTGGCCAGAGCGATCGCGATCGCGTCGGGTCTCGGCAGCACCTCGGCCTACACCTGGCTCAAGATCCCGGTGCTCGAGGACATGCGTCCGATCGCCGCGGCGACGACGCTGCCGCTGGTCCTGCTGGGTGGCGATCCCGGCCGGGACGCGGCGGCGACGTTCGCGCGCTGGGAACGGGCGATGTCGCTGCCGCAAGTGCGCGGGCTCGTCGCCGGACGCGCGCTGCTGTATCCGGAGGACGGCGACGTCGCCAACGCGGTCGACCGCGCCGCGGCGGTCGTGCGCAAAGCGGTCGCGGCGTGAAGACCACGCGCCTGACCACGGCGCAGGCGCTGATCCGTTTCCTGTCGCAGCAGTACGTCGAACGCGACGGCGTGGAGCAGCGCTTCTTCGCCGGCGTGTTCGGCATCTTCGGTCACGGCAACGTCGCCGGCATCGGGCAGGCCCTGTTCCAGTACCGCGACGAGATGCCGTACTTCCAGGCGAGGAACGAGCAGGCCATGGTGCACATCGCCTGCGGCTACGCGCGCATGAAGGATCGCCTCTCGACTTTCGCCTGCACCAGCTCGATCGGTCCCGGCGCGAGCAACATGCTCACCGGAGCGGCACTGGCCACGATCGATCGGCTCCCGGTGCTGCTGCTTCCGGGCGACGTCTTCGCCTCGCGCCGTCCAGACCCGGTGCTGCAGCAGCTCGAGGTTCCTTGGCGCGGCGACGTCTCGGTCAACGACGCGTTCCAACCGTTGTCGCGCTACTGGGATCGCATCACGCGGCCCGAGCAGATCGTCCCCGCGGCGCTGGCGGCGGTGCGCGTCCTGACCTCGTCCGCGGACACCGGTGCGGTGACGCTGTCGCTGCCGCAGGACGTGCAGACCGAGGCCTTCGACGTGCCGGAGGAGTTCCTGGCCAAGCGCGTGTGGCACATCGAACGCCGGTTCCCCGATCCGGCGCTGCTCGCGCGCGCCGTGGCGCTGCTGAAGGATGCGCGGCGTCCATTGATCGTGGCCGGCGGCGGCGTGATCTATTCCGGCGCGACCGGCGCGCTGCGCGGCTTCGTCGAGAAGAGCGGTATCCCGGTCGCGGAGACGCAGGCCGGAAAGGGAAGCCTGCCGTACGACCATCCGTCCGCGCTCGGCGCGATCGGCGCCACGGGCACCTTCGCCGCCAACCGTGTCGCGCGTCAGGCCGACGTCGTCGTCGGCGTCGGCACGCGCTGGACCGACTTCACCACGGCCTCGAAGACCGCGTTCGCCAACGAGCGCGTCCGCTTCGTCAACGTCAACGTCGCAGAGGTCGATGCCGGGAAGCACGGTGCCATCGCGCTCGTCGCCGACGCTCGCGCCGCGCTCGAAGAGCTCGCGCTGGTGCCGATCTCCGTGTCGCAGGACTACCGCGAGGAGGTCGCGAGGCTGAATCGCGAGTGGGACACGGAGGTGACGCGCCTGTACGCACTTGGAAACGCGCCGCTTCCCGCGCAGAGCGAGGTCATCGGCGCGGTGAACGAGGCGGCCGGCGAGCGCGGTGTGGTCGTGTGCGCGGCTGGCTCCATGCCCGGTGAGCTCCATAAGCTCTGGCGCGCGCGCGATCCGAAGCAGTATCACGTCGAGTACGGGTACTCCTGCATGGGCTATGAGATCCCGGGCGGCATCGGAGCGGCGATGGCCGCGCCGGATCGCACCGTCTTCGTCCTCGTCGGCGACGGCAGCTATCTGATGCTGCCGAGCGAGATCGTGACCGCCGTTGCCGAGCGCGTGAGGCTCGTGATCGTGCTCGTCGACAATCGTGGCTTCGCGTCCATCGGCAGCCTGTCGCGGTCGCTCGGACTCGATGGCTTCGGCACGCTGTCCCGCTATCGCGAAGACGGCACGCTCGGTCTCGACAGCGAGAAGCATCCCGCTCCGGTCTTGCCGATCGACCTCGCGGCCAACGCGGAGAGCCTCGGCGCGATCGTGCATCGCGCCAGGACCGTGACCGAGGTGCGGCGCGCGCTGGCGGAAGCGACCACAGCCGATCGCACCAGCGTCATCTACGTCGAGGTCGATCGCTACGCCGGCGTCCCGAACTACGAATCGTGGTGGGAGGTCGCGACGGCGGAAGTCTCCGAGGATCGAGGGACGCAGCAGGCGCGCGCTGAATACGTCAAAGCGAAACAGCGCCAGCGCTGGCACGTGTCGTGAGCTCGTTGCTGGTGCGCGGCCCGGCCACCCCCGACGCGGAGAAGCGCGTGCTGGCCGTGACGCCAGAGCGTGCGAAGTGGCGGTACGTCGGCTTCGAGGTCCTTCGTTTGGAGCGCGGCGACGCCTGGCGGCGCGAGCTCGGCGATCGCGAGGCATGCCTGGTGTGGCTCTCGGGCACTTGCAACGCGGAGACCGAGGGCATGCGCTGGCGTGAGGTCGGTGGCCGCAAGGACGCGTTCGACGGACCGCCGCAGGCGCTGTACATCCCGCCGGGCTCGTGGGTGAAGCTCGTCGCGGGCGCGACGTCGGAGATCGCCATCGGCTACGCGCCGGCGAAGAAGGGCGCCAAAGCGCGCCGGCTGGCGCAGGCGCGCGTGGAGATACGCGGCGCGGGTCCGACCGAGCGCAAGATCCACCACATCTTGATGGAGGACGAGGAGGCCGAGTCGCTCCTCGTGACCGAGGTCTTGACGCCCGCCGCGCACTGGTCGAGCTACCCCCCGCACAAGCACGACGAGAACGATCCACCGACCGAGACCCAGCTGGAGGAGACGTACTACCACCGCCTGCGCGACACCAGAGGCTTTGGGCTGCAGCGCGTCTACACCGCGGATCGCTCGCTGGATGAATCCGTCGCGGTGCGCGACGGCGACCTGGTGCTGGTGCCGCGCGGCTATCACACCGTCTCGGCGGCGCCGGGATACGAGCTGTACTACCTGAATGTCATGGCAGGTCCGGTCCGGCGGTGGTGTGTCACCTTCGATCCGGATCACGAGCGGCTGCGATAGCACCGATCGAGGCCGTCCTCTTCGATTGGGGAGACACGCTTTTCCATCCGCCGGACGCGGGGCGGGTGATCCTCGACGCCGCCCGCAAGCGCGGCATCGCCATGGACGAGGCTGAAGCACGCGCGCTGTGGACGGAGCTGTGGGAGGCTGGGAAGACGCCCGAGGAGGTCGCCAGCGGCCGCGACCTCTCGCTCGAGCAGCACCGGGCGTCGTGGACGCGGCTCTTCGGCCGCGCCGATTCGCGCGTGCCCGGCATCTCGGCGCGTTTGTACGAGCTGATGGACCCGTACCGCTGGACGGTCTACCAGGACACGCGACCGACGCTCGAGACCTTGCGTGCGCGTGGCCTGCGCCTCGGCCTGGTGAGCAACCACGCCTACGATCTGCGCCGGGTCTTCGCCGCCCGCGGGCTCTCGCCGTTCATCGACACGTACGTGCTGTCGTTCGAGAAGGGCGTGGCCAAGCCGTCGCCACGGCTATTCGAGATCGCCGCAGCCGACATCGGCGTCGCACCGGAGCGCACGCTCATGGTCGGCGATCATCCCGAGGCCGATGGCGCCGCGGCGCGCGCCGCGGGCATGCAGACATACATCTTGCCGGCGTGGTCCGGTGCGGGTCCGCGCGGACTCGGGCATGTCGTGGAGCTCGTCGATCGTTCGCGCGACAAGTAGCGTTTGACCACGCGAGTAGGCTTGGCCGGAGCGAATTCGTGGGGGAGGGAACCCGTGGCGAAGCACGTGATGATCACGGCGACGATCGGCATCGGCCTACTTCTCGCCTTTGCCAGTGTCGCAAGCGCTGACCCGACCGCGCATTTTTCGACGTTCACCATTCACTGTGGCGGGAACGTCTACGAGATCGTGTCCAAGCCAGGATCGAGCAACGTGGTGACGGTGAACGGCTTGCCGAGCACGAGCGTCTCGGTCCTGATGGGTCTCACGATCACCGTGTCCGGTGAGACTGTCTTTGAATTCCATAAGCCGTTCACCGAGCACCAGTCGTTCACCGTGTGCCGGGACGAGGAGCCGGGCGGCGTCGTCGTCGTCGCGGAGGTGCTGTTCACGCCACGGAACTAGCGGTTCAGGCCCTTTCCGCGGCGATGAGATCGAGGACGAGGGTGGTCCAGGCGAAGTCCTCCGCCCCTTCGCCTTCGCCGGTGAGCGGGTCGTAGAACTCGCGTACGCCCGAGCGCGCGACCAGCTCGATCGAGCGCCGCGCCAGCTCGTGCGCGACGTCGTCGAAGCCGTGCTGCCGCAGGCCCCAATAGAGGTACCAGTTCACGTTCATCCAGGTTGGGCCGCGCCACGTCGTGTTGGTCTTCCAGTCGGGATCGAAGGTCGGCTCGCTCGCCGCGATCGATGGCACCGGATACGGCAGCCAGAACTCTTTGTCGTTGAGGAGGTGCTCCTCCACCAGGCGCCGCGCGATCTTTGGCTCGAGCTCCGGGAGGATGAGCGGGAACAGGATCGAGAACGTCAGCACCCGGACGCGCTCCTCGGCCTTGCCGGACAGATCCCAGAACGCGCCGGCTCTGTCGTCCCAGCACTTGGTCAACAAAGCTTTGACGCATTTGGCGCGGCGAGCCTCGAGATCCTCGGCGCCCGGCGCGCCGGTCGCGCGGCACATCGCCGCGAGCGCGCGCAGTGAGTCCGCGTAGATCGCATTCACCATCACGTCCTCGAACAGGAAGACGTCCTGGAGTGGCTGCTCGCGCATGGGCTTGCCGTCGTAGGCCTTGAACAGGCGCTGCATCGAGACACGCAGCGCGGGAAGCGTGTCCGACGGCGGATCGAATGGCAGGCGCATCGCCGCGTCGTATTTGGGACTGGCGTCGAGGCCCGATTCATCCGGCTGGATGATCGCGATGAGTCCGTCGCGATCCGGATCGCGGATGTCGTCCAGCCAATCGAAGATCTTCCGCACCGCCGGCAGCACCTCGCGCACGAACTCCGCGTCCCCGGTGGCCTCGTAGATGCGCTCGATGCTGCGACCGATCACCGGCGGCTGGATCGTCGCCGTATAGAAAGGATGCGCCAGCCGGATCGAGTATTCGGTGTAGGCGCGTTCGTGAGCGCTCTTCTCCCACAACAGCATGTGCGGCATGAAGCCGTCCGGACGCGTGCCCTGCAGCAGGCACCGCAGCTCCTGCTTGCTGAGCTCGGGGTCTACGCGCAACAGCGCGATCGCGATGAAGGCAGAGTCCCACCACCACTGGAATGGATAGGTCGCCGGCGACGGGCAGACGAAGTCGTAGCGCTTCCCATCCCAGGCCGAAACGCCGCGCTGGCGATTGCCTTCGAGGACGCGCCGGCACTCTGCCACGACACGCTCGACCTGCGCGCCGGTGATGGTCATGCGGCCGGCGGCTGCTCGCCGCGCTCAGCGGCGATGAGATCGAGCACCAGCGTCGTCCAAGCGAAGTCGCGTGCGCCCTCGCCCTCCCCGGTCCGCGGATCGAAGAACTCGCGCACGCCGGCGCGCGCGACCATCTCGATCGAGCGGCGCGCGAGCTCGTGCGCGACGTCGTCGAAGCCGTGCTGCCGCAGCCCCCAGTACAGATACCAGTTCACGTTCAGCCACGTCGGACCGCGCCAGGTGGTGTCGGTCTTCCATTCCGGATCGAAGGACGGTTCGCTCGCGGCAACCGACGGGACCGGATAGGGGAGCCAGAACTCCCGCTCGTTCAACAGGTGGTCCTGCACCAGGCGGCGCGCAATGCTGGCATCGAGCTCGGGCAGGATGAGTGGGAAGAGGATCGAGAAGGTCAGCGTCCTCACCCGCTCCTCCTTCTTGCCGGAGAGATCCCAGAATGCACCGGCTTTCTCGTCCCAACACTTCGCGACGAGCGCACGCACACATTTCGCGCGACGCGCTTCGAGGATCTCCGCGCCGTCGACCCCGACGGCACGGCACACCGCCGCCAGTGCGCGGAGCGAGTCGGCGTAGATCGAGTTCACCATCACGTCCTCGAACAGGAACATGTCCTGGAGTGGCTCCTCGCGCATCGAATGACCCTCGTAGGCGTCGTACAGCCGGTACATCGAGCGCTCCAGCGCTGGAAGCGTCTCCGACGGCGGGTCGAACGGGATATCCATGGCGGCATCGTATTTGGGGCTTGCGTCCAAGCCGGATTCGTCGGGCTGGATGATCGCGATGAGCCCATCGCGGTCCGGATCGCGGACCTCGTCGAGCCAGTCGAAGATCCGGCGCACCGCCGGCAGCACGTCGCGAACGAACGCGGCGTCGCGCGTGGCCTGGTAGACGCGCTCGATGGCGCGACCGATGACCGGCGGCTGGATCGTCGCGGTGTAGAAGGGATGCGCCAGGCGGATGGGCTGTACCGACTCGAGCGCGCGAGCGTGAGCGCTCTTCTCCCACAAGATCATGTGCGGCATGAAGCCGTCGGACCGCGCGCCCTGCAGCACGCACCGCAACTCCTGCTTGGCGAGCTCCGGGTCGACATGCAGCAGCGCGATCGCGATGAACGCCGAGTCCCACCACCACTGGAACGGATAGGTCGTCGGCGAGGGGCACACGAAGTCGTACGGCTTGCCCTCCCATTCGGCGATCCCGCGCTGGCGGTTGCCGGCGAGGACCCGGCGGCACTCGGCGATGACGCGCTCGACCTGGCTGGTGGCGACGCTCACGCCGGGACGCGCAGCGCGCGGCGTCGCTGAACGCTGGCGGCCTCCGCGTATTCCACCGCGGCGTCGGCGCCGAAGCCACCGAACTCGGCGACCGCCCGGGCCAGCGGCACGGCACGGTCGCGCCCGAGGCCGAGGCAGGTGCGCCGAAGGAGCACGTCCTCGAGGGTCGCGGCGTCCTCGGTCTCGATGGCGTGGACGACCTCGACGCGCGTCGCCGCCGAGCCCGACACGATCCGGCCGGCGAGAGTTGGGTCGCGCTCGACGCGCGTGAGGAGCTCGCGGGTCATCGCGCCGTAGACGGAAATGAGCCGATCGAGCTGGTCCGGCGCGAGGCCAAGCCCGGCGGCGTCCTCCCGCACGCCGTCGACCGCGCCGCCGCCGGGTAGTGGCCGCGTCTTCGTGGCACAGCGCGCGCGGCTTCCGAGACGCTTGGCCACGAAGTCGACCGCCTCCTGGGCGATGCCGCGGTACGCCGTGAGCTTCCCGCCGACGACCGAGACGATGCCGGAGACGCCGTCGGCCGCGTCGTGATCGCGGATCTCGTGTTCGCGCGGGACTGCGCCGGCCTTCACGCCACGCACGTCGACGAGAGCGCGAACGCCGGCATAGGCGTACGCGACGTCGGCGAGGGGCGCGCCGGGGAAGACGCGCGCGGCCGCGTCCACGAGGTAGCGGATATCCGATTCGGTGACCGTCGCATCAGCGGGATCGCCGTCGAAATCGGTGTCGGTCGTGCCGACGAGGGATGAGTCGAGCCAGGGGAGGACGAAGATCGGTCGGCCGTCGGTGTGGAAATGGAGGAACGCGTGGCGTGTCGCGGGTGGAGTCACCAGATGCACGCCTTTCGTCAGCCGCAGCAGCGGACGTTTCCCGCGCCGCGCGCCGCGGATGGTGATATCGACCCAGGCGCCCGTCGCGTTCACCGTCTCGCGCGCGCGCAACCGGACGCGGCGGCCCGACAGCTCGTCCTGCACCTCGGCGCCGACGACGGCATCGCCCTCGCGCAGCCAGCCCGTCGCCTTGGCGTGATTGAGCACCTTCGCGCCGCCGCGCTTGGCGTCGACGACGTTCTCGACGACGAGCCGCTCGACGAGCGCGCATTGCGCGTCGTAGAAACGCCACGCCCCGCGAAGGCCATCTGGCGCGAGGCCCGGCTCGAGGGCCAGGAGCCGTTCGCGCGGGATCCAGCTGCGGCGGGGCAGTGACTTCCGCCGCGACAGCAGGTCGTACAGCAGCATGCCGGCGCGCATCCGAGCGCGCTCTCGCACCGACGGTCGATACAGCGGCACGTAGACCGGCAACGGCCGCACCAGATGCGGCGCGGTGCGAAGCAGGATCTCCCGCTCACGCAGGTTCTCGCGGACCAGGCCGAATTCCCGCTGCGCGAGATAGCGGAGCCCGCCATGGATGAGGCGTGTCGAGCGGGACGTCGTGCCTTCGGCGAAGTCGTGCTGCTCGACGAGTGCCACGGCGAGACCTCGAAGCGCGGCGTCGCGTGCGGCGCCCGCGCCCATCGCACCCCCGCCGACGACGAGCACGTCGAAGACGCGCGAGTCCAGGGCCCCCAGGTCTCTCATGCGGTCACACTATCCAGACCTATACTCGCGCGCGGCAAGGAGGGGAGCACTGATGTCCGCATACTCGCGTCGAACATTCCTCAAGGTGGCGGCCGCGACCGGCATCGCTGTGGCGTGCTCTCCGGCGGCGCAGCCGTCGGCCACTCCGTCGAGTGGGGCGCCCAGCCAGGCCAAGGGCCTGACGGGCACGATCACGGTGTCCTATCCGGACGAGCTCGGTGTCAAGCCGAAATACGTCGATCAGGCCGCGAAGACGGTGCAGAGCAACAACTCGGGGGCCACGGTGAAGGTCGATCTGCAGAAGATCTCCGACGACCTCTACTACCCGAAGCTGCTGCTCGCGCTGCAGAGCGGCACCGATGTGCCGGACGTGTTCCATTTCGGCGGCGACAGCATCGGCGAGCTCGCCGACGCGGGTTACATCGAGCCCCTGGACAACTACGTCAACGCCTGGGCCGACTGGAAGCAGTATCCCGACTCGATCAAGAAGGGCGCGACCTATAAGGGCAAGGTCTGGGCGATCCCCTACGGCATGGACACGCGCTGGCTGTACTTCCGGCGCGACGATCTGCAGAAGGCCGGACTCGCCGCCGACTGGACGCCGACCAAGCTCGACGACGTCGTCGCGGCAGCGACGGCGGTCAAGTCGAAGGTCACCAACGTGCTGCCATACGCGCTGTATGCGGGACAAGCCGCGTCTGACGGCGCTCGCGACCACGCCTTCGTGCCCCTGGTCTGGGCTTACGGCGGTGACGTCGTCACCAGCGATGGCAAATGGATCGGCAACAGCGCCGCCATCCGCAAGGCCCTCGCCTACTACCAGAAGGTCTACGGCCAGGGCCTCTCGCCGAAAGAGATCTTGACCACGACCAAGCCCTGGACGGCGATGCGCGCGAAGCTTGGCGACGGCAGCCTGGCGCTGCTCTTCGAAGGCGGCTGGGTCTACGGCGGTTGGCAGTCGAAGGACAAGTCAGGCACCGAGAAGAACGTCGGCTACGTGCTCCATCCGACCGAGACCAGCGGACCGTCGTTCACCATCGGTGGCCTCGGGACGTGCTGGTACATCACCGCGAAATCCAAGAACAAGGATCTGGCGTGGGAGTTCATCAAGACCTGGAACAACAAGGACACCGTCGCGAAGATCAACATCGAAGATCCGCACCCGGTGGCGCGCAGTGACTCCGCGGACGTCGCCGAGTTCAAGGCGCAGCAGTACCTTGTCGATTCGACCAAGTCGCTGGAGAAGGCGCGGTTCCTCCCGCCGGACCCGAACCTGAGCAAGATCACGACCGCGATCCAGAAGGCCACGGGTCGGGTCGCGAACGGGGATTCCAGCGCGGACGACGCCGCGAAGCAGTACTCCGCGGACCTCAAGCAGGCCATCGGAGCGGACAAAGTCGTCGAACAGTAGCCCGTCGTGCGCAGCGCGGAGCGGAGGCCTTTGCCTCCGCTCCGCTTTTCTGCCGCGCGGCGCGCCACAATCCAGGCGTGGACGCGCCGCACCCGGATTCGCTGATCCGCGCGCCGTCCGGCCGCGCGGTCGAGCTCAAGGTCCATCGCTGCAACTGGAGTGGTGTGCACCCCGAGAATTCCTTGTCCGCGCTGGAAGAGTGCTCGCGCGAGCGCGTGCTTCGCGTCGAGATCGACGTGCAGATGCTGCGCGACGCGGCCTGGGCGGTGTTCCATGACGATCGCGTCGACCGCGCCACGACCGCGTCGGGACGAGTTCGCGACCTGACCGCGGTCGAGCTGTCGCGGGCGCGATTCCGCGGGACGAGCCAGCGCGTGCCGCTGCTGTCCGAGGCTCTGGCCCTGATCGCGAACGCCGCGTACCCGCGCACGATCGAGCTCGACCTCAAGGCCGACGCGCCGATCCCGTGGCCGCGCGTCGAGGAACTCGCGCGCGCGGTCGAGCCGGCCAAAGCGCGCATCGTCTTCGGAGGCACCGCCGACTGGAATCTTCGCCGCTTGCTGAGCGTGGATCCGACGCTGCCCGTGAGCCTCAATCCGCACGCGTATCTCGACTACGGCGAGCGGAACGGGCGTCTCCCCGCCGGCGCCTACGGCTATCTCGACGCGCACCCCCTCGCGCGGCGCCGCCTCGGCAGCGTCGGTGACTACCTGCGTGATCGATTCGGCGGCGTGATGCGGCTCGTGCCTGGGGCGCGCGAAGCGCATCTGCGGCTTCGGATGTTCGAGAAGATGTTGGACGACGGCGTCGGCGATGCGGCCGAGATCTTCCACGCCCTGAACGTGAAGGTCGACGTCTGGACACTGGATGCCGGGATGGCGCGATGGCAGCACCGGCTTGCGCGCGCCCTCGGCGCCGCGGTCGACATCATCACCACCAACACCGCACACGCCCTGGCCGCGGCCGCCCGCGCGATCGAGCCATGAATGACTGAGGAGGCGCTCCACCAGGAACGCCTCCTCTATCGCGGGCGTCGCGAATCGCTTCGGTCGGCTAACGCTTCGGCGGCTGTCCGCCGCCCTGTCCGGGTTTCTGCTGCTGGCCTCCGCCCTGTCCGGGCTTGCCCATGCCGCCGCCACCGGAACCCGGCATCCCGCCGCCTCCGCCGCCACCCTGTCCAGGACGCTGTTGTCCGGGCATACCGCCGGGCGTGCCCTGGCCGCCTTTTCCGCCGCCCTGTCCGCCTTCGCCAGGCTGTTTCGGTTGTTCCTTCAAAAGAGTGCACCTCCGTGCATTTCGCCCGCGCGCGAAATTCTTGGCGCTGCCGTGCGCGAGAGCAACTCCCCAGGCAGACGAGTTAGTCCCGCATCTCCGCTTCAGGTTCGGCGAAAGCGCGAGCGCGAGTCAGTTTCACGTACACCGGTCGAGCGTCGAGTCGAAACGATTTCGGCACGCGCGCCTCGATCGGCCCCAGCGTGGGATGACGTCCGGCCAGGCGCTGGTACGCGCCGAAATTCACCAGGCGTGGATCGTCGAGCGCGAACGCTCCGGGCTCCGGGGCCCGCACGACCTCGACGACTTCGGGCCGCGTCGAGACGGTGACGTGTGCACCGTCCGGCGCGCCGTCAACGGGCTCGACCGCGACGCGTTCGTCGCCGATGTGCGCCCACGTCACGCCGTTCGCGCGACGGAGCGTGCCGCGAAAGAAATTGCTCTGACCGATGAAATCGGCGACAAACGACGTGGCGGGGCGATCGTAGATGTCGTTGGCGTCGCCGAGCTGCTGGATCACGCCACGGTTCATGACCGCGATGCGGTCGGCCATCGTGAGGGCTTCCTCCTGATCGTGAGTCACGTACACGGTCGTGATCTGCAGCTCCTGCTGGATTCGGCGGATCTCGTCGCGCATGCGCACGCGAAGCTTGGCGTCGAGATTCGAGAGCGGCTCGTCGAGGAGCAGGATCTTCGGACCGAGGACCAGCGCGCGCGCCAGCGCCACGCGTTGCTGCTGCCCTCCCGAAAGCTGGGAGGGGAAGCGATGCTCGACACCGGGAAGGCGGACCACGTCGAGCATGGCCCGCGCGCGCTCGGCGATCTGCGCCGCCGGCACTTTGCGCAGCTTCAGACCGAACGAGATGTTCTCGCCGACGGTCATGTGCGGCCACAGCGCGTAGCTCTGGAACACCATCGCCGTCGGCCTCCGCTCCGGCGGCAGGTCGGTGACGTCCTTCCCATCGATGAGGATCTGACCGGTGTCGGGACGGATGAAGCCCGCCAGCATTCGCAGCGTCGTGGTCTTGCCGCAGCCGGACGGCCCGAGGAGCGCCACGAACTCGCGATCGGGGATGCGCAGCGAGACGTCGCTCACAGCGGCGACTTCCTTGTAGTACTTGGAGACACCGCGGAGCTCGACCTCGGCCATGTGCTAGACCCTCCCCAGGCCGGCGGCGACGTATTCGCTGCGGAGGTAGCGCTGCGCCGCGACCAGGAGCACCAAGGACGGCAGCGACAGCAGCACCGAGAACACCGCCGCGACCGGGCGTTCGAAGCTCGAGATCAGCGTGTACATCAGCACCGGCATGGTGATGAAATGCGGCGTACCGACGATCAGGGTGCCCTGCGCTTCATCCAGCGAGGCGAGGAACGAGAACAGTGAAGCCACGATGATCCCCGGCAACGCCAGCGGAAAGACCACGCTCCAGAAAGCGCGAAGCGGCGAGGCGCCCGCATCGCGAGCCGCCTCCTCGAGATGCGGATCGATGCTGCGGAACGTCGCCGTAGTGATCCAGGTCATGTACACCAGCGTGCCGATCATGTGCAGGAAGACGACGCCCCAGTACGTGTCGATGAGGTTGATCTGGTAGTACAGGACCGCCAGCGACACGTACAGGCCGATACGCGGGAAGGCATTCGGGATCAAGAACAGCAGCAGCAGCACCCGCCGGAACGGCACGTTCAGGCGTGCGAAGGCGTAGCCGGCCGGAATCGCGATGAGCGCCGTGAGCACCGTCACGACCGGCGCGATGGTGAACGACAGGACCATCGCGTTCACCACCCGCGGGTTCTCGAACACCTGCTCGTACCAGCGGATCGTCCACTGCGTCGGGATGACGTTCGGCCAGAACCATTCGCCGGCGAACGACCACAGCACCAGCGTGAGCAGCGGAATGCCGATGAACACCGCCAGACCCGCCACGAACAGCCGTAGGATCAATCGCCGCATGCGCGGGTCGTCGATCGCCCAGGTGAGCGACACACCTGGCAGCGCCCGCGCACCCGCCGCCATCTAGCGCACCTCGCGCTTGAATTGCTGCCGCACGTAGTAGATCGCGGCTACCAGAGACAGCAAGAAGATGACGACCGCCTGCGTGCTCGCAACGTACGGCTCGAAGTAGTTGGTCATGTAGTAGACCATCGACACGCCCAGCATCTGTGGCGCGTTCGGTCCCAGCAGGTACGGCACGGTGAACCCGCCGACCACGCCGAGGAACATGAACGTTATCCCGATGAGCGCTCCCGGCGCCGACAACGGTAGGACGATGTGGCGGAAGATCTGCCACGACGAGGCGCCGACGTCGCGCGCCGATTCGACGAGGGTGTCGCTGATCTCGAGCAGCACCGAGCTCAGCAGCACGGTCATGAACGGGAGCGACAGCCACACCTGGGTGATGACGATCCCTTTCCAGTCGAACACGATCCGCGGGAAAGATTCGTCGGGGAAGCCGACACGCTGCAGCAGGCCGTCGACGAAACCATGGTTCGCCAGGAAGGTGATCATCGCGTAGCTCGCGATGACCGAGGGGATGAACAGCGGGATCACGTAGATGCGCGATAGGAAGCGCACGGCCGGACCTTTGCCAAAACGAAGCGCCAGCGCGATGGAGTAGGCCAGAGCGAACACGATCGCGACGGAGATCACCGCGATGAGAACGGTGAAGATCACGTTGTCGCGAAGCGTCTCCGTCTCGAAGATGGCGCGGTAATTGTCCGTGCCGACGCGGTAGCTGTAGTTGCCGGCGTTGTCACGGTCGCGCACGGTGAAGGACGTGGTGATCGCTTTCACCACGGGAATGAACACGAAGACGGTCAGATACAGCAGCGAGGGGGCGACCAACGCCAGGCCGGCCAGCCGCGAGCGATCGAGACGGCGCGGTCGCGGCCGAGGCGGGGCGGCGAATGTCGTGCTTGCCACGCCGCCGCCCCTCCTCTAGTGCTCCGTTGCTACTTCGCGGCCGCGACCTTCTCGTGCCAGAGACGCTGCATGTCGCTGCCATAGGTCCCGCCCGGCCAGTAGCGGAACTCCTTGTCCGCGCCGGCGAAGCGGCTCCGCGCATCCGCCGGCATGTACTGCCAGTCGATGCCCGGATATCCGGCCATTGCGCCCTGGACGATGAGCTTCTGCTGATTCGGATCGAGCAGGTAGTTCAGGTACGCGAATGCGGCCTGCTTGTGCGTCGAACCCTTCGGAACGCCGATGTAAGCGGCGCCACCATTGAGCGCCGGATTGATCTGGGTCAGCTTGATCGTCTTCGGCAGCGTGCCACCGGCGAGCGCCTGCGTCGCCTGGTCGGACCACACCGTGCCCATGGAGATCTCGCCGCGGTTCAGCAGGTCCAGGGTGCCCGCGTTGCCCTTGGGGTACACGCCCTTCTGATAGAGCGAGGGCGCGAGATCGCGAAGGGCGGCGAAGGCTTGATCCCAATCCTTCTCGTTGTCCGCGCTGAACGGCTTGCCGTTGTATTTGCTGTAGTCGCTGTACTTGTAGATCATCGCGATCACGAACGCGTCACCGGATCCGCCGGTCGACGGCTCGTTGTAGGCGAACTTGCCGGGGTTCGCTTTGATCCAGCTGATCAGCTCGTCGAACGTCTGTGGCGGGTTTGCGATCTTATCCGAGTTGTACGCCACCACGACGCTCGAACCGCGATACGGGACAGCTTTGTTGTTGACGAAGTCCAACTCCGCCTTCGGGACCTTCGCCAGGTTGGGAATGTCCTTGTCGCTGATGGTCAGGAAGAGGTCGTCGGGTCGGGTGTAGTAACCAGTGTCGGCCTCCCACAGGTCGATGTCCCACTGCTGCTTGCCGGCATCGCGTTGCGCCTTCAACCGGTCGTAGATGCCCTGCGCGCCGGTGCCGTGCTCCAGGAACGTGAAGGTGACCTTGACCCCGCTCGACGATTGGAAGCCGGGAATCACCTGCTTCTCGTGCAGGTCCTGCACGTTCGTGTCGCCGCCGCTGTAGAAGGTCAGCTCGGTGTCCTTCGCCGTCGCGCTCGAGCCGGCGGACGGACTGCTGCCGCCCGTCGGTGTTCCGCCGCCGCAGGCCGCGGCCACCACCAAGGCCACGACGACCGGCACCGCGCGACGAAGCCAAAACGCGAGACCGTTCATATCGCAAAACCCCCCTCAAAACGCGCGCGCTGAGGCGGCCTACGCTAGCACCGCCTTCATCGATGCTTCGAGCTGCGTTCTTCGACCTCGGCGACACCCTTCTACGCGCGCGAGGCGATCAGAACGCGATCCTCGCGGCCCACCGCGACCGTCTGATCGAGCGGTTCGGGAGGCGCGACTGGTATGAGGCTCTGCTCGCCGCGGACCTGCTCTCGGAGCTGCTGGTCGACGACCCGGCCGAGCCCCTGCGGCAGCGGACGCTGGTCGTTCTCGACCGCTGGCTGGAGCGGCGGGGCGTCGATCGTGACGGTCTGGACCTCGACGAGCTCCGGCGTACCGCTGAGGTGCCGCGAAAGCTGAACGCGACGCTGATGCCTGGAGCGCACCAGATGCTGTCGGTCCTGCGCGCCCGTCCCGGTCTGCGCATCGGCGTCATCAGCAACACGCTGTGGACCGGCGACGACGATCTGCGCGCGGACCTGCCGCTCCTGGGCCTAGCCGACGTCGTCGACGTCGTCGTCACCTCGCATAGCGCCGGCTATCGCAAGCCGCATCGGGCGATCTACGAGCGGGCACTCGCGCTGGCAGACGTCGCTCCCGAGGAGGCGTTCATGGTCGGCGACGAGCCCTATGCCGACGTCGTCGGAGCCCAGCGCATGGGCATGCGCGCGGTGTGGTTGCGCCATCCGCCGCCGCGTCCGCACCCGGTCGGCGCGCCACACGACCTTCGTGTGACCGCTGACGCAGAGATCACCGCTCTCTCAGAGCTTCCGGCGGTGGTCGAGCGCTGGAGTAGATGACTGCGCGAAGACCCGTCTTCGGAGACGGGTCTTCGCACCAGAGATCCCGCGACGCGTGGTCAATCGAAGTGATAGTTGACCGTGTAGGTCCCGCCGGTGCCGATCGCGCTGAATGTGCCCTGGCCATGAAGATCGGACAGGCCCGCGGTCCCGTTCTGGAGGACGAACTGCCCGTCGAGAGTGGCGGTGGCGCCCGTTCCGCTGCCCGTGCCCTCGAATCGGATCTGGATCGTCCCGCTGTTACCGCCGATCGTGCAGACGCACGTCACCAGGCCGCGGCTGTTCGTCTCGCCATTCGCGTGGGTCACCGTCCGCTGTCGCAGCGAGAACGCGCCACTCAGCGCGCCGCCAAGGACGCCCGGGGCAGTCGTCTCGGTGATGGTGTTTCCGTCCGCCGTGCGTGTCGACGTCACCGTCGGCGCGGCGGTGAACGCGAAGATGCCGCTGCCGTGCGTGGGTGTGCTCGCACCCGCGGATCCCGACAGCATGGCGAAGGACATCGCCGCCGTCGCAACGACCACGGCGAGCTGGCGGATGCGTTCGTGAATCGCGACCCTTCTCATCGTCATTCCCCCTCGGCGCGAAATTGACCGCCGGAGACTAGTCCTGCCGTCACGCCCGTCAACCGCTCGCGAGGTTCGACCGGCTTTGTCGCCGCGGATACCCTCTCACTCGGACGATCGATGACGGACAACACCTCCGATATGAAGCTCGGCACAGCGCCGATCAGCTGGGGCGTCTGCGAGCTGCCCGATTGGGGCGAGGTGCTGCCGTACGCCCGCGTGCTGGATGAGATGTCCGACCTCGGCTACACCGGGACGGAGCTCGGCCCGTGGGGCTATCTGCCGCAGGACCCGGCCAAGCTCGGACGCGAGCTTCACGCACACGAGCTCGCGCTCGCGGGGGCGTTCTGCCCGGTCACGCTGCACGATCCGTCGCGCTATCAAGATCAGCTGCGCTATGCCATGGATACCGCCCGTCTGTTGTCGGACCTCGGCGCGCCAGTGCTCGTCCTGGCGGAGGCCGGCGACGCCGGGCGCGAGGGGATCGCCGGTCGGGTTCGGCTCGACGACGCGCACTTCTCGGAGTCGGAGTGGACGCGTTTCGCCGAAGGAGCGAACGAGATCGCGCGACGCGCGAAAGCGCTGGGTCTCGAAACCGCGTTCCATCCGCATGCGGGCACGTACGTCGAGACCCCGGGCGAGATCGACGAGCTCCTTCGCCGGACCGATCCGTCGCTGGTGGGACTCTGTCTGGATACAGGCCATATCGCATACGGCGGCGGCGACCCGCTGGCCCTGGCGCGGCGCGATCCGAAGCGCGTCCGCCACGTCCATCTCAAGGACATCTATCGCGATCGGTACGAGCGCGCGCTGTCGCGGAAGCTCGACTTCACCGCCGCGGTCGGCGAGGACGTCTTCGCTCCGGTCGGCGATGGCTTCATCGACATGAAGGGTGTGCTGCGGTCGCTCCGCGACTCGGGCTATCAGGGCTGGCTCATCGTCGAGCAGGACATCCGCATCGCGCCGCGGAGCGGACGGGAGCCCAAGCTCGACGCGGCCAAGAGCTACGCGTTCATCACGCGTCAGCTGTGAGCGCTCCGCGCATCGGCGTCGCCGTCATCGGCGTCGGCGCGATGGGCGAGCAGCACGCGACGAACGCGGCGCTACACGTGCCGGGCGCGACGCTCGTGGCGGTGTTCGATGCCGATCGCGCGGCGGCGACGCGCGTTGCGGCCGACCTCGGGGCCGAGCCGTGCGCCTCGCTCGAGGCGCTCGTGTCCCGAGACGACGTGCAGGTCGTCGTGATCGCCACGCCATCGCGCTTTCACGCCGATCACGCCGTGGTCTCGCTCGCCGCCGGCAAGGACACCTTGCTCGAAAAGCCGATGGCGCATTCGCTGGCGGATTGCGATCGCATCGTCGCGGCAGCTGAGCGCGCCAAGGCGCGTCTGCAGATCGGCTTCATGCGCCGGTACGATCCCGCGTACGCCGAAGCGAAGCGCCTCATCACTTCGGGCGCATTCGGCGAGCCGCTGCTCTTCCGCGCCGTCCACCGCGACCGCGAAGCCACGCCGACATCGGTGGAAGCCGGCGTGCGCGCCTTGATGTTCGAGTCGGCGATCCACGACTTCGACCTGTCGCGGTTCTTGCTCGGCGACGACATCGCCACGGTCTCGACCACGGTGGCGGTGCTGAGTCAGGGCCCCGATGCACAGGGCCGTGTGCCGACGGCGGCCTTGAACACCGTGATCTACCGCCGCGGCGCGCTGGCCGGCATCGAGACGTACTGGGGCGCCCAGTACGCCTACGACGTGCGCACCGAGGTCATCTGCGCGGCCGGAACGGTGATGATCGGACAGCAGCAGCGCACCCGGCTCGACGTCTACGTCGAGGGTCACGCACGCCACGACCTCTTCACCGATTGGCGTGAGCGTTTCCGCGATGCCTATCGCGCCGAGCTCACCGACTTCGTCGGCGGCGCCACCGATCGCCGGCCCCCGGCGGTGACCGGGGCCGACGGCCGCGCCGCGGTCGCTGCCGCTCTCGCCGGTATCGCCGCGCACGCCAGCGGTCGCGCCGAGCGCGTCCCGGCCTAGTGCTCAAGATCGGTCACCGCGGCGCTGCCGCGTATGCACCGGAGAACACCCTCACGTCGTTCCGCCGCGCGGTCGAGCTTGGCGCCGACGGCGTCGAGTTCGATCTGCATCGCGCGCGCGACGGCACCTTCGTGGTGCTGCACGACGACACCGTCGATCGCACCACCGATGGCCATGGCAAGGTCGAGGCACTGACCGTCGCCGAGCTGCGCCGGTTTGACGCCGGATCGTGGAAGGGCCGGGAGTTCGCGGGCGAGCGGATCCCGACCTTCGACGAGGTGATCGCCGCCGTTCCCCAGCGCATCCTGCTCTTCGCCGAACTCAAGGACGGTTCGGCCCGGTCCCCCGGGATCGAGGACGCGCTGGCTCGCTTCATCCGCGAGCGCGGGGTCGTCGAGCGCGTGCGGGTCTCGTCCTTCGACCACCGCGCGCTGGCGCGCCTGCGACCTCTCGTGCCCGACCTCGAGACGGGCGCGCTCTTTACCGGTCTTCCGGTGGACCTGGTCGCCCTGGCCCGGAACGCCGCCGCGCAGGCGGTCCATCCCAGCTTCCATTACCTGACGCGCGAGGCGGTCGAGGAGGCGCACCGCGCCGGTCTGGCCGTCAACGCTTGGACGGTCAACGAGCCCGAAGACATCGAGGCGGTCCGCGGGATGGGCGTCGACGGCATCTTCTCCGACCACCCAGACAGGCTTAGGTAGCACTGAAGCCCACCGTCGGGTGAGCCTTCTCACTCGGTCGAGCCAAGAATCAAAGGAGCGATGCGTTCACCGTAGCGCGATGATCCGCGTGCTCATCGTGGACGACCACGATGGCGTTCGAACCGCCACCCGCCTCATCCTCGGATTCGAGACGGACCTGCAGGTCGTCGGCGACGCCCCCAACGGTCTCGCCGGCCTGCGTCTGGCGCGAGAGCTGCGCCCCGACATCATGGTGCTCGACCTCAGCATGCCGGGTATGGACGGGTTCGACGTCATGCGGCAGCTCGCGGCGATGAAGACTGATATCCGTGTGGTGATCCTGAGCGGCGACACGGCCATGCGCTCGGCCGCGCTGGCTTGCGGCGCCGCCCACTTCGTGGCCAAGGGCTGCGCCGGCGCCGAGCTCGCCGGGGCGGTCCGCCAGGCCTACGAGTCACGCAAGCGTCCCGTGTCCACGCTGGCGATCACCGCGCCGCTGCCGCACGCCGTCTAGCGACCGCAGCGCACTCCGACCCCTCGGTATCCTCGCGTGGTGGTCGCGCGGAACTCGGCGTATCTCATCGGGCTCACACCGGCCGCGCTGCTGCTGTCGCTCTTCTTCGTCGGACCGGCGCTATGGGCGGCCTACTCCAGCCTGACCAACCTCGCTCTCGTCGGCATCGATGCCGCGAATCCGCGCTTCATCGGACTCGACAACTACGCCCGGCTGTTCAGCGACCCCGATTTCTGGCAGGTCATTCGCAACTCCGTGACCTTCGTCGTCGGATCGGCGGTGATCGGCCAGTTCGGCCTGGGCCTCGGGCTCGCGCTGCTCATCGACCACGCCGAGCGACGGCGCTGGTGGTTCGCTACGGTCGCGTACGCCGCCGTCCTTCTGGCCTGGGTCAACCCGACGCTGATCGCGGGTTTTCTGTGGGTGGCGATGTACGACTTCTTCTTCGGCTCGCTCAACCACGTGTTCCTGAGCGCGCTGGGTCTGCCGCCTGTCGACTGGCTGGGATCGTTCCCGATGCCGGCGGTGATCGTCGCGAACGTCTGGCGCGGCACCGCCTTCACCATGATCATCTTTCTCGGCGCGCTCAAGACGATCCCGCCCGACATCTATGAGGCCGCGCGTATCGACGGCGCCGGCACGTGGCGTCGCTTCTGGGACCACACCATCCCCAGCCTTCGTCCGATCGTCGCGCTGACGCTCCTGTCGATCACGATGTCGACGTTCGGCACGTTCATCGTCATCCAGGCCCTGACGAACGGCGGACCCGGTATCGCCACCGAGGTCATCGCGCTGTACGCCTTCGACAGCGCGTTCAAGTCCTTCTCCATCGGCTACGGGTCGGCGATCGCCGCGGTGATGCTGGCGCTGAATCTGGTCTTCGCCGTCGTGTACCTGCGCTGGTCGAGGGCGCGAGCGTGACGCCGCGGGCCGAAACGACGGTGGCCAGGACGGTCGCCGCGCCGAGAGGCGCTTCGTGGCTCGAGACCATCGCCGTCCACGCGGTGTTCGCGCTGGTGGTCGTGTTCTTCCTGGCGCCGTTCGTCTGGCTCTTCACCGCGGCGTTCGACGGGCGCGCGCAGGCCTACATCCGGCTTCCGGAGCAGCCGACGGTAGACAACTTCGCGCGCATCTTCACCGAGCACGACTTCGCACGCGCGCTCGGCAACTCCGTGCTCGTCGCGGGCGCGACGATGCTGCTCGACGTGGTCGCGGTCTCGCTGGCGGGATATTCCCTGTCGCGCCTCGACCTGCGCTTCAAGTCCTGGATCACCTACGCCGTGCTGCTGCTGCAGACCATGCCGCTGTCGGCGACGATGGTGCCGATTTACGGACTCGCGCAGGCGCTCGGACTGCGCAACTCATATCTCGGCCTCATCCTCATCCACGCCGCCATCGAGCTGCCCTTCCTGATCTGGCTGATGAAGGGGTTCTTCGACGGCGTGCCGCGGTACCTGGAGGAGGCGGCGTGGCTGGACGGGCGCTCCAAGCTTCGCGCGCTGATCGAGATCGTGCTGCCGGTGGCGCGGAACGGCATCGGCGTGGTCGCCGGCCTGTCGTTCCTCGCGGCCTGGTCCGAGGTCCTGATGATGATCATCCTCATCGACAAGCAAGATCTGAAGACCGTGCCACTCGCGTTCTATGAGGTGCTTCGGACTCGCGGCGGGTACACCGAGGTGCAGTACGGTCTTATCGCCGCCATGGGTGTGCTGTACGCGGTGCCGGTCATGGCCATTTTCTTCGCTACTCGCCGGATGATGGTGCGCGGTCTGATCGCGACCTCGAGGGGTCTCTAAGATCGTGGCGCGGGTCGAGTACGAGAACGTCTCCAAGCGCTTTCCGACGCAGGACCGCGCGGCGATCGACGACTTCACACTCGACGTCGCCGACGGCGAGCTGCTCGTGCTGCTGGGACCGTCCGGCTGCGGTAAGACCACCGCGCTGCGCATGCTCGCGGGTCTGGAGCACCCCGACTCCGGCGACATCCGCATCGACGGCAAGAGCGTCGTCGGCCTCGAGCCAAAGGACCGCGACGTCGCGCTGGTGTTCCAGAGCTACGCGCTCTATCCGCACATGAGCGCGAAAGACAACATTCGCTATCCGCTTCGGGTCAAGCACATGAACGAGGCCGAGCGCGAGCGCCGCGTCGGCCAGGTCGCGGAGATGCTGTCGCTCACGGCGCTGCTGGAGCGGCGTCCCGCCAGACTTTCCGGCGGCGAGCAGCAGCGAGTGGCGCTGGCGCGTGCGATCGTGCGTCAGCCGCGGGTGTTCCTGATGGACGAGCCGCTGTCGAATCTCGATGCCAAGCTGCGGACGCACACCCGGACCGAGCTGAAGGCGCTGCAGCGGCAGCTCGGCACCACGACGGTGTTCGTGACGCACGATCAAGCCGAGGCCATGACGCTCGCCGACCGCATCGCGGTGATGGACCGCGGGCGGCTGTTGCAGCTCGGCACGCCCGACGATCTGTACCTCCGGCCGGTGAACCTCTTCGTGGCGCAGTTCATCGGCAGCCCGCCGATGAACATCCTCGCCGCCGAGGTCCGTGACGGCGCTCTCCTCGCGGAGGGGACGTGGCGCTTGCCGCTGCCACGCGGAATCGCGGCGAAGTCGGTGAGTGTTGGCATCCGGCCCGAAGGCATCGAGCTCGACGAGAGCTCCACGGACGCCCAGGTCGGCGAGGTGCTTGTTTCCGAGCCCCTGGGTAGCGAGACCATCGTCGACGTCAAGGTCGGCGGGGCGCTGGTGAAGGTCCGCGCCGCGCCGCAGGTCCGTCCCGATCCCGGCACGCGCGTGCATCTGCGCGTCGATCCCAGCGCCATCCGTCTCTTCGATACGGCAAGCGGCTCCGCGATCGCGTGACGCGCGGCCACGACGTCGTCCTCACCGGACGGTTCGAAGAAACGGACGTCAAGCGCTACTTCCATCTGCCCTTCGCCGTGCCGGCGGGAGTCCGGCAGCTCCACGTGCGGTACTCGTACAACGACCAGATCGACAGCGACCCGCTCATCGGCGGCGGCAACACGCTCGACATCGGAATCTTCGACGAACGCGGTATCGCGCCATCGTCACCCGGTTATCGCGGCTGGAGCGGGAGCGAAAAGCTGGAGTTCACCATCGACGCCGAGTGGGCCACGCCGCCGTACCGCGCCGGGCCGATCGGCGCGGGCACGTGGCACGTGATGCTGGGGCCGTACAAGGTCGGCCCGCGTGGGTGCGACTACCGCGTCGAGATCCGCTTCGACGCCGGCCGGCCGCGTGAAGACCGCATCGTGCTGCGGCACGGACCCCCGCGCCGGCCGCGCCTCCCGGCCGCGGAGCCGGGCTGGATCCGCGGCGACCTGCACTGCCACACCCTGTACTCGGACGGAGATTCATGGCCCTCGGAGATGCTCGTCGCCGCGGCCGATGCTGGCCTTGCGTTCCTCGGCGCCACGGACCACAACAGCGTCGCGCATCACCCCGAGTACGGCGGCGGGGGCGGCGCGTTACCGATCGTCGTTCCGGGCGTCGAGATCACCACGTATCACGGCCACTGGAACGCCTGGGGCACCCAACGCTGGTACGACTTTCGCGAGCCGACCGCGGCGGGTGTGTCCACCTCGATGCGGCAGGCGCTGGCCGATGGGGCCTTCGTCTCGGTCTGCCATCCGAAACCGTTCGGTCCTCCCTGGGAGTACGCCGAGACGCGCGGCTTTCCGGCGATCGAGGTGTGGAACGGTCCGTGGGAACGGCTGAACTCGGCATCGCTGGCGTTCTGGGAGGAGCATCTGCGGCGCGGCGACAGAGTCGTCGCGCTCGGGGGGAGCGACACGCATCTGCTCCGATCGCCGCATCACGCCAAGCTGGGACAACCGACAACCTGGGTCAGGATCGAAGGCGACTGGACAAGCCACGAACCACGTCTCGCGCGCGAGGCCGTCCTCGCCGCGCTCCGCCGCGGCGACGCCTTTCTCTCGGCATCGCCCGCGGGGCCGCAGCTGTACCTGACGCCTGATCCGCGCGGCGCGCTGCTTCGGGTCCGGAGTGCTGTGGGCACGACGCTGGCCCTCGTCTCGGACGCCGGTTCGATCCACGCCGAGGCCATTGACTCCGACGAGTACGAGAGACGTTTCGAGCTCTCGCGAGGCATCCGTTACGTCCGCGCTCAGATCCTGGACGGGACCGGTTCGATCCTCGCACTCACCAACCCGCTGTGGCTGAGCGGCTAGCGCGGGACCGCGAAGCGGTATGGAGCGCGACGAGCGCCCCCGCGAGCAGCGTCGCGGCCGGACCGAGCACCGGTACGGCCAGCGACTGCATCGCCAGGCCGATCGCCGGCGGGAACGCGCCGCCGCCGATCGTCCCTGCGGCGAACTGCACGCCGACCGCGCTGGCGGTCGTGGCCACGCCGACGCGCGCCGGCGTGAACGCGATCAGCACCGGGATGAACACCGACAGTCCGAGCCCCAAGAGCGGGAGCGCCACGAGCGCGGCGATCTCGGGCGGCAGCAACCAATAGCCGGCCGCTCCGGCGAGCGCCAGCGCGACACTGGCGTCGAGCTCGCGCTGCGGTGAGATGCGATGACCGCCCACGCCGAGCAGCACGCGTCCGGCGGCGAGCGCGGCGAAGAACAGTGAGACCCCCCAGCCGGCGATGATCCCCGACAGTCCGCGCTCGATGGTGAGGTCGACGTACGCCCACTGTCCGGCTGCGGTCTCCAACCCGACGTAGAAGAAGAACATCGCCGCGCCGAGCAGGACGTTGACGCTCGCATCCGGGATCGCGCGGCCTTCACCCTGCGGTGTCGCGGTTGTCGCGATCCGCTCCGGCCGAAGCAGGTTGAGCAACAGCGCGATCGCGACAAAAGCCAGAGCAGCGCCGACGTACGCCGCACGCCAGGACGCGAGCGCCTCGGCAAGACCGACGGTCGCGGGGCCGGTGGCCGCTCCGACGGCCCACGAGGCGTGAAGCACGCCCATCGACCGCACGCCGCCGGCGAGCGCGACGTGGGTGTTGATGCTGGCGTCAAGGCCAGCTGTGCCGAGTCCGATGAACAGGGCGGCAATGATCGCCTGCGGCCAACTCGCGACCGACGCCAGCAGGATCAGCCCGATCGCCGCGGTAAACGCGGCCAGCGACGCCAGACGCGACGTCCCGAGCAGGCCCGCCAGCGTCCCGGTGGCCGCGGTCGCGACGAAATGGGCCGCGGTCCATGCGGCGACGAGGATCCCGAGTCCCGCCAGCGGCGCGTCGAGGGCGACGCGCATCGCCGGCCACGCCACGCCGAGCATCCCGCTCGGCAGGCCGAGCACGATGAAGGAGAGGAAGGGGACCGCGTGACGAAGCGCCAGCGCTAATCCGGCGGGACGAGGCCCTGCACCGCGACGTCATCGCCGAGGCGGAACACGCGGCTCTGACGCAACGCGATCGCCTCGATCGTGCCGCCGAGCGCAGGTAGACCCGCGTCGCCGACGACCAGTGGCGCATAGAGGAAGAGCGCCTCGTCGACCAACGCCGCGCGCAGCATCGCGGTCGCCACCGTCGGGCCGGCCTCGAGCAGCACGGAGAGGACGTCGTGCTTGTCCAGCCACCCCAGCGCGGCCCGGAGGTCCACGCCACGATCGGCGCGCGGGATCTCGACGACGCGCGCCCCGGCATCGCGCAGTCCGCGCACGCAACCGGCATCGGCGCCTTCGCCGACGAACACGACGGCGCGGCCGTCATTTCCGATCACGCGCGCGGCCGGCGGCGTGCGCGCCCCGGCGTCGAGGACCACGCGAAGCGGGTCGCGGCCGCGGACGTCGCGAACGGTCAGCTGCGGATCGTCCGCCAGGACGGTCCCGATCCCGACGAGCACCGCGTCGCTTTGATCGCGCAGCCGGTGCACCTGACGGCGCGCTTCCGGACCAGTGAGATAGCGGCGGCCGGGTGCGGTGACGCGACCGTCGAGCGACAGCGCGAGTTTCAGCAGCACCCAGGGCAGGCGCGTGCGGAGATGCTTGAAGAACGCCCGATTCAGCGCGCGAGCGTCCTCCTCGAGCACGCCCTCGGTCAGCTCGACCCCGGCCTGCTGCAGTCGGGCGATGCCACGGCCGTCGACACGCGGATCCGGATCGCGCGTGGCGACCACGACCCGCGACACTCCCGCGGCGAGGATCGCGTCGACGCACGGCGGCGTGCGCCCGACGTGAACGCAGGGCTCGAGAGTCGCGTACAGCGTGGCGCCGCGTGCCTTCGGGCCCGCGCGCTCGATCGCGATCACCTCGGCGTGCGGCTCGCCGGCGCGCTGGTGCCAGCCCTCGCCGACGACCTGCTCGCCGCTGACCACGACGCTGCCGACCGCAGGGTTCGGGCTGGTCCGTCCGAGCCCGCGGCGCGCCAGCGACAGCGCCCGGCGCATGTAAATCTCGTCACGCACAGATCGAGGATATGTGAGTACTCTGTCCGCTCCTATGACCACCACGCTTCCGGATATCGACGCAGTCACGCAGCGGCTCCCGCCGGGTTACCGCGCGCGACCCTTCCGCGACGAGGACCGCGAGCCGCTCACTGCGGCCCGCAACGCTGAGCTGCCCGAGGTCGAGCAGCAGAGCGCTGCGGAGTGGCGCGAGTGGGAGCGGCTGGTGCCCGACCCGGCGCAGGTCCGCGTCATCGTCGAGACCGGCGCCAGCGACGAGATCGCGGCGTTCCTCAACGTCGGCAACGGCGGCCCGTTCCGCGCCCCGGACGGCAGCGCCCGCGGCGGCATCGATGTCGCTCGCGCGCACCGGCGCAAAGGCCTGGGCGGCGCGCTGCTGCCGTTCCTGGAGGAAGAGGCACGACGGCTCAGCGCGCCAAAGCTGTACTCCGGTGTGAGCGCGCGCGAGCCGGAGAGCCTGTCGTGGGCCCAAGCGCGCGGCTTCAAAGAAATCGGCCGTCGCATCGAGGCGGCCATCGATCTCGACGCTTTCGAGCCCGCGAAGTGGGAGGAACGCGCGCGCAAGACGATCGAGCAGGGGATCCGGCTCGTCTCGCTGGACAGCCTGAGGCAGGAGCTGGACGACGCGCGCTTCGAGGCGTTGACGCGCGAGATCTACGACGTCGAAGCCGAGGCCTGGGAGGACGTCCCCGTGGCGGGCCCGTTCCCGCACTGGCAGTACGACGTGTTCCGCCGCCTGATGCTCGAGTCACCCTCGAGCGCGCTGGATCTGGACATCCTCGCGCTGGACGGCGACAAGCTCGTGGCCTTCACCTCGAGCTACCGCAATCAGGGCGGCAAGAAGGGCGGCACCGGCTTTACCGGAACGCTCCGCTCGCATCGCGGTCGCGGCATCGCCTTCACGCTGAAGGTCGACGTCCTCGGACGCGCGAAGAACAGCGGTCTGCGCTGGATGCTCACCACCAACGACGAGCCGAACAAGGCGATGCGCGGCATCAACTACACGCTCGGATACGAGCCGCTGCCCGCGCACATCCAGCTGGAGAAGCAGCTGTCGTAGGGGCGTCACAAAAAAAGGCGTTTGCATAATTATGCACCACCGTGCATACTGGGTCGGTGCGCGCGGTCGCCATCGTCGGCGCCACCGGCTACGCGGGCGGTGAGCTCGCTCGCCTCCTGCTGCGGCACCCGCACGTACGCATCGTGTCCGCGGTCGCACGCAGCCATCAGGGTCAGCCACTTCGCAGCGTGCAGCCGCAGCTGCACGACGCCCCCGACGATCTGACGATCTCAGCCGATATCGGCGAGGCCGAGATCGTCTTCACCGCGCTTCCCGCCGGTGAGGCCGCTAAACGCGCACCGGCGTGGATCGCGGATGGTCGGACCGTCATCGACATCGGCAGCGATTTCCGGCTGCAGCGGCCGGAGCTCTATCGCGAGTGGTACGGCTACGAGCATCCCGCGCCGGAGCTGCTCCCGCTCGCGGTGTACGGGCTGACCGAGCGCAATCGCGCGGCGTTGCGCGGCGCTCGGCTGATCGCGAATCCCGGTTGTTATCCGACCGCCGCACTTCTGGCGCTGCTGCCGGCCCTCGCGGCGGGTCTGACCGGCGAGGATGTGATCGTTGACGCGAAGTCGGGAGTCTCCGGGGCGGGGCATACGCTCGACGACGCGTTCCTTTTCGGCACCGTCGACGAGAGCGTGCGCGCGTACGGCCTTCCCAAACACCGCCACACCCCCGAGATCGAGCAGGAGATCGCGCGCGCGCTACACCGTGCGACACGCTTGACCTTCACGCCGCACCTGGTCCCGATGACGCGCGGCCTGATGGCGACGTGTTACGCCGACGTGCGTCCGGGCGTGACCGCGGCGCAGATGCACGACGCCTATGTCGCGGCGTACGGTGAGGAGCCCTTTGTTCGGATCGTCGACAGCCCGCCGGCGACGAAGGCCACACTCGGAAGCAACGTCTGCCTGGTCTTCGCCACCATCGACGAGCGCACACGACGTCTGGTGGCGATCGCCGCGCTCGACAACCTGGTCAAGGGCGCGGCAGGTTCGGCGATCCAGAACATGAATGTCGCGCTCGGCTATCCCGAGGACGCCGGTCTCCCGACCGCGGCGCTGTGGCCCTAGCGATGTCGATCACGTTCGCTGCCGGATTCACCGCCGGGGCCGTCGCGTGCGGCGTGAAGAGTGACGTACCCGAACGGCTCGATGTCGCGGTCGTCGCGTCGGATCGACCCTGCACCGTCGCGGCGCTCTACACCACGAACCGCGTGGTGGCGGCGCCGCTGGTGGTGACGCGCCGCCACCTCGCCGGCGCGCGACCGCGCGGGATCGTCGTGAATAGCGGAAACGCGAATGCCTGCACCGGCGAGCAGGGCGAGCGCGACGCCGAAGCGATGGCGACCGCGGCGGCGAACGCGATCGGCGCGCGGCCGGAGGAGCTGATCGTCGCGAGCACCGGCGTGATCGGCGTGCCACTGCCGGCGGAGCGGATCGCGCGGGGGCTGATGGGCTTGCGGCTGTCGCGCGAGGGCGCGTCCGACGCGGCTCGCGCCATCATGACCACGGACACGCGCCCGAAAACGTCGTCGCGTGAGGTCGCGTTGTCCGGTGGCACCGTGCGCATCGGCGGCATGGCCAAAGGCGCGGGCATGATCCATCCGAATCTCGCGACCATGCTCGCGTTCGTCACCACCGACGCCGCGATCGAGGAGTCACTGCTCCGCGGATACACGTCCGAAGCGGCCGAGACGTCCTTCAACGCCGTCAGCGTCGACGGCGACACCTCGACGAACGACATGCTGGTCGTGCTCGCGAACGGCGCGTCGGGGACGCGCGTGTCCGGGCCCGATGGGACGGAGTTCCTGCACGCGCTGACCGAGGTGTGCGTCGAGCTCGCTGTCGCGATCGTCGCCGACGGCGAGGGCGCGACCAAGCTGGTGCAGGTAACGGTCTCCGGCGCGCGGAGCCGCGACGACGCGCGCTCCGCGGCCCGCACGATCGTCGCGAGCTCTCTGGTGAAGGCGGCGATACACGGGGCCGACCCGAACTGGGGCCGCATCCTGGCGGCGGCCGGACGCTCAGGCGCGGAAGTGAACGATCGTCTCGCCAGCGTGCGCATCGCCGGCCACTGCGCCTTCGAGCGTGGGCGGCCGATGCCGCTCGATGCGGCCGCGGTGCGACACGCTCTGGAGCAGCGCTTTGTCGAGATCGAGCTCGAGCTCGGCCTCGGCGCCGACGGCGCGACGGCTTGGGGCTGCGACCTGTCGGCGGAGTACGTCCGCATCAATGCGGAATACACGACGTGAAAGACGCTCAGTCCAGTGGCCGGCCGATGGTCATCAAGCTCGGCGGCGCGGCGGTCGGTGACGAAGACGCGGCGCTGGACTTCGTCGCCGAGCGTGCCGAGGCCGCGGACGCCATCGTCGTCGTACACGGCGGCGGGCCGCTCGTCGACGAGTGGTCCAAGCGGCTCGGCATCGAGACGCGCTTCGAGGACGGTCTGCGCGTCACCGACGAGCGGACGCGTGATGTCGCGCTGGCGGTGCTCGCCGGCCTCGCGAACAAACGTGTGGTCGCGGCGCTGTCGCGACGACGCGTCGATGCGGTCGGGATCTCCGGCGTGGATGCCGGCCTGCTCATCGTCGATCGTGCCGCGCCGTCCCTCGGTTTCGTCGGTCGCGTGCGCGCGGTCCGTCCCAAGGTCATCGACGCGCTCCTCGAAGCGCGCCTCGTGCCGGTCGTGGCGCCGGCAGCGGTGGCCAGCAGCGGCGGAGAGCTGCTCAACGTGAATGCCGACGAAGCCGCCGGCGCGATCGCTGCCGGCATCGGCGCGCGGCTCCTCCTGTTCGTCACCGACGTCAACGGCGTTCAGGACCGGAATGGCAGACGCATCGCACGACTCGATGCCGAGACGATCCGACGCCTCCGTGCCGAGCGGGTCGTGAGCGGCGGCATGCTGCCGAAGCTCGAGGCCGCGCTCGTCGCCGCGGCGGAGGGCTGCGTCGCCGCGATAGTCGGTGCCAGGGACCGCTCCGGCTTGCGCGCCCTGGCCGAGGGGCGCCAGGCCGGGACGATGGTGAGCGCGGGCTGATGGCGTCGGATAAGCGCGTGCGCCAGCAGGCGATCCTCCGCGTCATCGGGATGCGGCCGGTGCGCACGCAGCAGGAGCTGGCCACCGCGCTTCGCCGGCAAGGCGTCGAGGCGACACAGGCGACGGTGTCGCGCGACATCGAGGAGCTCGGGCTGGTCAAGGTCCGCGGCGCGCGCGGCGAGCCGCACTACGAGGTCGCCTCGCGCAACACCATCGTCGACGCGCAGCAGGGCCCGAGCCGGTTGCGCCGGTTCTGCGAGGACTACGCCGTCGAGGGCGCTGTCTCGGAATCGTTGGTGGTGCTGCGCAGCACGCCCGGTTCAGCGAATGCGCTGGCTGCGGCGATCGACGCGTGCGCGCTGCGGCACGTCGTCGGCACCCTTGCCGGCGACGACACCGTCTTCCTGGCCACCGAGGGGACACGCTGGTCGCGCAACGTGCTCGAGCTGCTGAAGGAGTTCGGCGTGTCGGAACGGGACAAGCAGCATGCCTGAGCGCTGCGTGCTGGCGTACTCGGGCGGGCTCGACACGTCCGTCGCCGTCGCCTGGATCCGCGAGACGTACGGCTATGACGTCGTGACCTGCACGGCCGATCTCGGCAACGTCGCCGATCTGAATGCGGTGCAGCAAAAGGCCATCGCCTCGGGTGCCGCCAAGGCCGTGGTCGTGGACGCGCGCGACGTCTTCGTGACGTTCTTCGTCTGGCCGGCGCTGCAAGCCGGCGCGCTGTATCAGGACAAGTACCCGCTCGCGACCGCGCTGGGGCGGCCGCTCATCGCCAAGCTGCTCGTCGACACCGCCCGCGACGAGGGCGCGAAGTATGTCGCGCACGGCAGCACCGGCAAGGGGAACGATCAGGTGCGCTTCGACCTGGCCGTCCACGCGCTTGCGCCGGATCTCGTCGTCGTCGCACCGATGCGCGGCGGCATGAACATGTCGCGGGAAGAGGAGATGGCGTACGCGAAGCAGCGCGCCATCCCCGTTCCGGTGACGAAGAAGAGTCCGTACAGCGTCGACGAGAACCTGTGGGGACGGTCGATCGAGGCGGGCGTGCTCGAGGACCCGTGGCAGGCGCCGCCGAGAGACGTGTACCAGTGGACCGTCGATCCGAATGAAGCCCCCGAGCGGCCGTCCGTCGCCGTCGTCGGCTTCGAGCAGGGCGTGCCGGTCAGCCTCGACGGCAAACCGCTCACCGGTCCGGCGCTGATCGAAGCGCTCAACGCCCTCGCCGGAAAGCACGGCGTCGGGAGGATCGACATGGTCGAAGACCGGCTGGTCGGGATCAAGTCCCGCGAGATCTACGAGGCGCCGGCGGCGGTGACCCTACACGCGGCACATATGGCGCTAGAGGAGATGGTGCTGTCGCGCGACGTGCAGCGCTTCAAACGACAGGTCGCGCAGGAATACGCACGCGTCGTGTACGAGGGGCTGTGGTTCAGCGCGCACCATCAGGACCTCGCGGCGTACGTGCGCTCGACCCAGCGCTTCGTCAGCGGTGAGGTCAAGCTGCAGCTGCATCGCGGCGCCGTGACCGTCGTCGGCAGAAAGAGCCCGAATGCCCTGTACCAGGAGGCGCTGGCGACGTACTCGAAGGCGGACCGCTTCGACCACAAGGCCGCGGAGGGATTCATCACCGTCTTCGGCCTGCCGCTGCGGACGCAGGCGCGCGCGCAGCGGCTGTGGGCCGCGGACGACACCGCGGCGCTCGATGTGCCGCGGCGAGCGATCGAGGCTCCGGCGTCGGCGCCGGCGGTCAAGCGGAAGCAGCGCGCCTCGCAGCCGCGCCCGAAGCTGGGGCGATGACGTTGTGGGGCTCGCGGATGTCCGCGCCACTCGACCCGCGCGTACGCGAGTTCACCGCGTCGCTCGAGGCGGACAAGCGGCTCGCGCCGTATGACCTCAAAGGCTCGCTGGCGCACGCCCGCATGCTGAAGCGGCAACGCATCCTCGATGCCGCGACGGCCGATCGCATCGTGGCCGGGCTCGAGGAGATCGCAAGGGAAATCGAGCAGGCCTCCTTCCCATGGCCGGATGACGCCGAGGACGTGCATTCCGCCGTGGAGGCGCGCCTGCGTGAGAAGATCGGCGACGCCGCCGGTGCGCTCCACACGGCGCGCAGCCGGAACGATCAGGTCGCCCTCGCGCTGCGGCTCTTCACGCTCGACGCGATCGACGGCGTCGACGATGCGCTCGACGATCTGCAGACGGCACTCCTGGATGTCGCGCGCGAGCACGTGGACGCGGTGCTGCCGGGCTACACCCATCTGCAGCGCGCGCAACCGATCTCGCTGGCGCACCACCTGTTGGCCCACGTCGAGGCGTTCGATCGCGATCGAGCCCGTCTCGGCGAGGCCCGCGCGCGTGTCGGCGTCTCGCCGCTGGGCGCCGGGGCACTGGCGGGCACGTCGCATCCGATCGATCCGCGCTCGGTCGCCGACGACCTCGGCCTGCTCGGCACGTTCCGGAACAGCGTCGATGCCGTATCCGAGCGCGACTTCGTCGCGGAGTTCGTCTTCTGCTGCGCGCTCGCGGCCGTGCACGCCTCGCGGCTGGCCGAGGAGATCGTGCTGTGGACGTCGAGCGAGTTCGCCTTCGCGCAGCTCGACGATCGTCTGACGACCGGCTCGAGCATCATGCCGCAGAAAAAGAATGCCGACGCGGCCGAGCTGATCCGCGCCCGCAGCGCGCGCGGCATCGGCGCCGTCACCGCGATCCTGGCGCTGCTGAAGGGTCTGCCCCTGGCCTATGACCGCGACCTGCAAGAGGATCGCGCCGCCTTGTACGAAGCCTTCGACGTCGCGCGCGACGGTGCCCACATGCTCGCCACGCTAATGCGCGGGCTCCACTTCGATCACGCCGCAATGCGGCGCGCGTGCGAGCGCGGCTACCTCACGGCGACGGAGCTCGCCGACCATCTGGTGCGGGCCGGGGTGCCGTTCCGTGACGCGCACGCCGTCGTGGGCAGGATCGTGCGCGAGCTTTCGGAGCGTGACCGCTCGCTCGAATCGCTGACCCTGGAGGAGCTTCGTCGCTACCACCCGCGCTTCGGCGCGAGCGCGCTGGAGGAGGTCACGGTCGAGCATGCCCTCGCGTCGCGCTCGTCTCCCGGCGGCACCGCTCCGGTCCGCGTCCGCGAAGCGCTGGCCGCCGCCGACGCGCGCCGCCGGGCTCGGGCGGGCGAACGATGAGCGCGGAGCCGATCCGGAAGGCCCGCGCCGGCGACGTCGCGGCGATGCGCGAAACCATCAACGCGTATGCCCGCGAGGATCGGATGCTCGAACGGAGCGACGAGTTTCTGTTCGAGAACCTGCGCGATTTCAGCGTCGCCGAGGTCGGCGGCGCGTTCGCCGGCTGCTGCGCGCTCCATGTGCTGACACCGGATCTGGCCGAGATCCGTTCTCTCGCCGTGCCGCACGCGTTCGAAGGGCGCGGATTCGGTAGGCGTCTGCTGCAGGCTTGCATCGTCGAGGCTCGCGAGTTGGGGCTGCGCCGCGTCTTCGCCCTCACGCTCGTGCCCGACTTCTTCTCCAAATGCGGTTTCACGGTGACGAGCCTGGCCCACCTCTCGGAGAAGAGCGCAGCCGAGTGTCCGATCTGTCCCAAGCGCTTCGCCTGCGACGAGGTCGCGCTGGTGCTGCATCTCGACGGCTCAAAGCCGCTGCCGCTCGCAGCCAACGAGCCGGTCGGCTACACGAGGCTGTTCCTGCACATGGAGCCGCGCTCCTGAGCCTCATCGTCGTCGACGAGCCACAGGATCGCCCGGCCTGGATCCGGGAGACCGTCGCGCTCGTCGCGGCACGAGTCCGCGCCGAGCGCGCGCGACTGATGGCCCGCGTCGCCGCGGCGTCCGAGGCGGAGATCGGCGCGGGCGGCGACGACGACTGGGGGCTCGGCCAGATCGCGGTCCATCTCCTCGTCGTCGAACGTGGCGTGTTCTCGATCGCCGGCCGCCTGGCGCGGGGCGAGGCGGTCGACCGCGGCACCGGACAGCCTCGTCCGCCGGTGAGCGGCGTCTCACGCGACGGCATCGCGACGCTGTCGCAAAAGGCCGAGCGCGATCTCACCACGTTCGCGGCCGGCTTCCCCGCGGAGCCCGATGTAACCGCGACCGCTCGGCATCCCTTCTATGGCCGGCTGAATTGCTTCGGCTGGCTGCTCACGCAGCTGAGCCATTACGCGGCGCATCTCGAGGCGCTCGAGCGCGGGACGAAGAGCGCGCTGTAGTGCCGGCCTCGCGGTCGCTGCGCTTCTTCATCGGCGCGTTCAACACGGTCGCTGCCGCCGGCCTCGCCGCGTACACGTCGGCGTTTCCGCTCGCTTTCGTGCCCCGCCCGCAGCTCGCCTTCCACGTCACGACGTCGTGGCTCGCGGTGCTGGCCGCGCTCGTGGCGACGATCTCGATCGCGTTCGATCTCGCGGTCCTGGCGTGGGTCGCCGTCGGCTACCTGGTGTGGATCGCGCTGCTCGCGGGGCACGCGCTCTCACTCGTCTACCTCGCCCTGGCCGTGTCTCTGGCGCCGGTGGTGCCTCGTCCGCAGCGTTCGTTGGGGCAGGGGATGGCTGTCGCGGCGATCACGGTCGCTGCGATCGCTATCGCTCGAGGCTTCTTCTGAATCGAACGTACGTTCTAAGATTACACCAGAGCGATAACGCTGGCGCAGGCAACGCAAGACCGCCGGAGATGCGGTCTTGACGGCGCACTATAGATGTAATCACCATCGGTGTAACAGCTTCCCGGAACGTGGAAGCAAGCAGGAGGGCATATGAGCCTCAAGGAAGAAGCCCAGGGTTGGTTCGCCGGCCGGATCCCCGGCGGATGGTTCAGCGAAGCGCCGGAGGTACTCACCGATCGCGAGGAGATTCTGGTCATCGGTCGACTCGCGGACGTGCAGCTGGCCAAGGACAGCAGCGCCGATGCGCTCGCCGCGGCGCGAGCCGGCAGGATCAAGGAGTTCCGCGAGCGGACGCGCGACGAGCGCATGGCCATCGCCAATGAGGCGCAACAGAAATTCGGTCGAGCTGTCTCCTGGGGCGCGAGAGCTGGAGACGTGACCGAGCTGTTCACGACGCTCTCGGTGCCGGTGATGACGCGACTGCGGATCAAGGAGCGAGAGCTTCTCGACGCGCTCGTGGACTCGGGCGTTGCGCGGAGCCGCAGCCACGCGCTGGCGTGGTGCGTCAAGCTCGTCGCCGATCATCAGGGCGAATGGGTCACCGAGCTGAAGGACACCGTCCGCCGGCTCGAGGAGCTCCGCGCCGGCGCACCACGGCCGAATTGACCGCGATGCGCGAACCGCTGGGCCAGCCGCTCTCGATCCTCGAAGCCCTCTCAGAGCAATTCGTTCGCGTCGTCGAACGGGTCTCGCCGGCGGTCGTGAACGTGCGCTCGGGCCGCGGCGGCGGGAGCGGCGTGGTGATCACACCCGACGGCTATGTGCTGACGAACGCGCACGTCGTCGCGGAGGCACAGCGGGTGCAACTGCGTCAGCGAGACGGGTCGGACATCACGGCCGACGTCGTCGGGACCGACGCGAGCACCGACCTGGCGGTGCTGCGCGCCTCCGCCTCCAGTCTCGAGGCTGCCGAGCTGGGCGACTCCGACGCGCTCCGTGTCGGTCAGATCGTCATTGCCATCGGCAATCCGCTCGGCCTGCAGTCGACGGTGACGCACGGTGTCGTCAGCGCGCTCGGGCGCAGCCTGCGCGCGCAGAACGGACGAATGATCGAGAACGTCATCCAGACCGACGCGCCGCTCAACCCCGGCAACTCGGGCGGCCCGCTGGTCGACGTCCACGGCGCCGTCATGGGCGTCAACAGCGCCATCATCGCGATGGCGCAGGGCATCTCGTTCGCGATCCCGTCGGCGACCGCGCGGTTCGTCGCGGCCGCGCTGATGCGTGACGGTCGCGTTCGGCGCGCGTACTTGGGCATTTCCGGCGCGCCGACCCCGATCGGCCGCGGTCTTGCGGCCGCGCTCGGCCTTGCGGTGCGCGAGGGCATCCGCGTCGTCGAAATCCTGTCGCGAGGTCCGGCCGAGCGCGGCGGACTCCGCGCCGGCGACATCCTCGTCAGCTTCGACGGGATCCAGATCCGAAGCCTCTCCGACCTCCAG
The DNA here is from genome assembly GCA_005881435.1 of Chloroflexota bacterium. Classification (GTDB taxonomy): domain Bacteria; phylum Chloroflexota; class Limnocylindria; order P2-11E; family CF-107; genus CF-107. The sequence continues at coordinate 48,748 of VBHP01000029.1, forward strand.
CGTTGGTTGGACGCGAGCCGGGTCGGTCAAGCCGTGCTGGTGCGCGCGATCCGGCGTGGCGAGCTCGTGTCACTCACCGTGGTGCCCTCCGAAGCGCGCTGATCGCGAGGGGCGCAGTCTGGTAGCGTCCGGCCGAGCATGGCGACGCGCCCTACGATTCGAGCGACCCACGGCCTCGTCGCGAGCGGACATCATCTTGCGACCACCGCCGGCGTCGAGGCACTGCGCGACGGTGGCAACGCGTTCGACGCCGCGGTGACGGCTGCAGCGGTGTGCGCCGTGGTGCTGCCGGCGCGGACGTCGATCGGAGGCGATCTCTTCGCCCTCGTGCACGACGCCCGCAGCCGCACGACCACGGCGTTCAACGGCAGCGGCCGATCGCCGAAGCGATTGAGCGCCGACGGCTTTCCCGACGGGTTTCCCGAGCGCGGCCCGCAGCTGCTCACGGTCCCGGGGGTGCTCGCCGCCTGGTCCGAGCTCCTCTCGCGGCATGGCACGTTCGATCTCACGCGCGCGCTGGATCCGGCGATCCGCTACGCCGAGGAGGGCTTCCCGGTCAGCGACGTCCTGGCGGCCGGCATCGCGGCGCACCGCGACGTGCTTTCCGCCGATCCGGGCTGCGCCGCCACCTTCCTTCCGCGTGGACGCGCGCCGCGTCCGGGCGAAGTGCTGACACAGCCGGATCTGGCGCGTTCACTTCAGCTCGTCGCCGAGCACGGCGCCGAGGTCTTCTATCGCGGCGAGCTGGGCGAGCGCTTCATCGCGGCGATCCAGGAGGCCGGCGGCGTGCTCGGCCTCGACGACCTCGCCGCGCACGACACCGTCATCCGAGAGCCACTGGTGCTCGAGTACCGCGGCCTGCGCGTGCACGGCCAGCCGCCGATCTCTCAGGGTCACGTGCTGCTGGAGGAGCTCGCCATCGCCGCGCAGGATGACCTTCGCGAGATGGGCTGGGGGAGCGCGGATCTGGTGCACCTCATGGTCGAAGCCAAGAAGCTCGCCTTCGCCGATCGCGACGCGGTCTCAGGCGACGTCCCCGGCTTCGACCCGAAGCTCCTGATCACGGCCGATCGCGCCGCCGAACGACGGCTGCAGATCGGTGGCAAAGCCGCGGACCACACCACCTATCTCGGTGCCATCGACCGCGACGGCAACGCGGTGTCGCTGATCGAAAGCATCTTCTCCGAATTCGGCGCTGGATTCCTGGCGCCGGGGACGGGCATCGTCGCGAACAACCGTCTCACCGGATTTTCCCTCGAGGCGCGATCGCCGAACGCGTTGGCGCCGGCGAAGCGTCCCGTGCACACCTTGAATACTGTGCTCGTGACCGATGGCGCGAGGCCTCGTTTCATTTTCGGAACGCCCGGACGCCACGCGCAGGTGCAAACCAATTTCCAGCTCGCGGTCGGGCTCATCGATTTCGAGATGGACGTGCAGGAGGCGATCGACGCGCCCCGCTGGTACCACGAGCGCGGCAGGCGGCTGCAGGTCGAAGGGCGCTGGCCGGAGGCCGTCCGCCGAGCGCTCGCGGCCCGCGGCCACCAACTCGAGATCCTTGCCGATTGGGCGCCGGTGACGGGCGGCGCGCAGGCCATCGCCGTCGATCGCGAGACCGGCGTCTTCAGCGGCGGCGCCGATCCGCGCCGGGAAGGCTACGCCGCGGGCTACTGAAACCGATCTCGCTGGCGCACCATTAGATGGAGAAGTGATGCTGCGACGCTTCGCGCTCGCGTTCGGCGCGCTCCTCGTCGTGACGATCGCGTGCGAGGCGCCGGCGCCGAAGCCCGAAGATGCCGCACGCATCTACGCCGACGCGTGGCAGGGCGCGAGCTACACCGCGATGTACGACCTGCTGACTCCTGCCGCGCAGAAGCGCGTCGCGCGCGACGCGTTCGTGACGCGCTACGGAAATATCGCTGACGAGATGTCGCTGACGGGCGTCGCGGTGACGCCCGGCCTGGCGACGCCGGAACAGGATGCATCGCAGAAGCCTATCGACGGTCGCGTCGATGTGCCGCTCACGGTGCAGTACCGCACCACAAAGGTCGATCCCTTCACGCGAACGGTGCCACTCATCCTGGTGCGGCAGCCAGACAAGACCTGGAGGGTCGATTGGACGCCCGAGGCCATCGTCCCGGGCCTCTCCGGCGACCGGCTGGTCCGGATGACACGGCAAGTGCCGACGCGCGGGCGCATCATCGCCCGCGACGGGTCCGAGCTTGCGACGTTCGGCGACGCCTTCGAGGTCGGCGTCGTGCCCGGTCAGATCAAGGACGAGGCGGCGATGCTGCAGAGCCTCGCGCCGCTGGTCGGCCTGCCGGAAGCGGAGATCAAGAAGCGCTACGCCAACGGACAGCCGGACTGGTTCATGCCGGTTCGGGTCATGCCGCCCGCGACGCCGGCCGACGTGCGTCAGAAGCTCGGCCTCATCGAGGGCGTGCAGCTGCGGCCGGCGCGGGTGCGGCAATACCCGCAAGGCACGCTCGCTGCGCACGTCATCGGGTACGTCGGCGTGATCACTGTCGAGGAGTTGCAGAAGCTCGGGCCGAAGGGCTACCAGGACGGCGACCTGGTGGGCAAGACCGGCTTGGAGCAGACGCTCGAAGACGTTCTCGCCGGCACCTTCGGCTGGCGGCTCGGAATCGTCGCGCCGGATGGCACGCAGACGGCGATCCTCGGTGAGCGCGTGGCGGAACAGGGCCAGGACGTGCAGCTCTCGCTCGACATCACCTTGCAGCGGGCGGCGGAAGCCGCGCTCGCCCCGGAGCCGAAAGCGGCGGTGGTGGTCGAGGATCTGAATACCGGCGAGATACTCGCCATTGCCTCGCGACCCAGCTTCGATCCGAACGCGTTCGCCGGCGGCGACGTGGCCACGACCTCGCGGTACCTCACCGACGCGACGCGCCCACTGTTCGATCGCGCCACCTTCGGGCAATACCCGACCGGCTCGTCGTTCAAGATGATCACGTCGTTCGCCGCGCTCCGAGAGGGCGTGCTGCAACTTGGCGAAAAGGTGCCGTGTCCGGCCGTCTGGACCGGGTACGGCGACAAGTACAAGCAGCTCAACCACGAGACCGGCGACCTCGGCCCGATCGATCTTCACACCGCGCTGTCGCGCTCGTGCAACACCTTCTATTACGAGCTCGGAAAGCGACTGAACGACAAAGACCAGCACCTGCTGCCGAGCACCGCCAAGTCGTTCGGGCTGGGCAAGGCGACCGACATCGACTACGTCCTCGAGGCCGAGGGCTTCGTGCCGACGCCGGAGCAGCCGGTGCCCGGCACAGCGGCGGATCGCGTCTGGCTTCCCGGCGACGCGACGAACCTGGCGATCGGGCAGGGGCAGCTGCTTGCGACACCGCTACAAATGGCGAATTACGTCTCCGCCGTGCTCAACGACGGCACCCTACTCAAACCTCGTCTGGTGCTGAAAATTCAGAAGCGCGACGGGACCGTGGTGAAGATGTTCGAGCGCGCCGAGCTGGGCAAGGCGAACACGCGACCTCAGGACTTCGCCGCGGTACGCGACGGCATGCGCGGCGTCGTCGCCGACCGCGACGGCACCGCATATTTCCCGTTCCTGGGCTTTTCCGTGCCGGTGCTCGGGAAATCCGGTACCGCCGAGACCGCCGTCGGCAAGCCGGATGGCTGGTTCATCGCTGGCGCGCCCTACGGCACTCCCACAGTGGCGGTCGCAGCCCTCGCGGAGGAAGTGATCGAACGGCCGGGAACGTTCGCCTCGGTGAACTCCGCCGCGATCGCCCGCAAGACGCTCGCTGCGGCGCTGCACGTGTCGCCCTGATCCTCGAGCGAGCGTTGACTGACGCCGGAGCGGGCCGTTAGAGTACCTGGGACAGAACGGCTTCATGAGTGCTGAGGGCGCCAGCCTTCAGTGCTTTTATTTTCTGAAAGCAGCGTTCTAGAGGTACAAGGCACGGCCCGCTTTTTGGGCGTGCCGGGAGGTTCTCGAGATGGCGACAGACAAGCCCGTCTACGTGTCCGCCGAAGGGCTCGCGAAGCTCGAGGAAGAGCTCGAGCACCTGCGCACCGAGCGCCGCAAGGAAGTCGCCGAGCGTATCCACTCGGCCATGGAATTCGGCGACTACTCCGAAAACTCGGAGCTCGAGGACGCCAAGAACGAGCAGGCGTTCATGGAAGGTCGCATCTTGACCCTCGAGCAGATGCTCAAGAACGCTGTCGTCATCGATCAGAACGGTCATCACGACAAGGTCGAGCTGGGAAGTCACATCGTCGTCGAGGTCGACGGCGAGCGTGAGAACTACACCGTTGTCGGATCGGCCGAAGCCAATCCGGCTGAGGGTCGTATCAGCAACGAGTCGCCGGTCGGTCGCGCCTTGCTCGGGCATCGCGCCGGCGACAAGGTCCGAGCGGTCGTCCCGGCAGGAGAGATAGATATGAAGATCGTGGCGGTGCGATAGACGGTGTTCTGGGCGGACGAGCTCGCGCGGCATGTGCCGCCGGGCCAGCCGCAGGTGGTGAACGATTCGAAGACGCCATCCGGAAGCATTCCGATCAGCAGCCTGCGCGGCCCGATCATTCACGACGCCATCACCCGTGCCTTACGCGCGGCCGGGGTCACCGCGACGTTCCTCTATGGCAGCGACGACGTGGATCCGATGGACAGTCAGTCGATGAAGACGGATGCGGCCATCGCGCCGCATATGGGGAAGCCGCTGTACGCGATCCCGGCGCCGGAAGCTGGCGGCACCGACTTTGCCGATCTGTACACGAACCGTTTCCTGTCGTCGTTCCCGGAGTTGGGGCTGCATCCCGACCAGCTGTATCGCATGCGCGATCTGTATCGCGACGGCAAGCTCGACGCGTCGATCGACCTGGCGCTGCGCAACGCCGACGTGGCCCGCGAAGTGCTTGCGCGCGTCGCGAAGGTGAACAAGGACGCGGGCTACTTTCCGCTGCATGTCATCTGTGAGAACTGCGGGCGTATCGGCACGACGAGGGTCACGTCGTACGACGGTCGAGAAGTCACCTACGAATGCCGCAAGGATCTGGTGTCCTGGGCCGAGGGCTGCGGTCACTCCGGGAAGACATCGCCGTTCGGCGGCCGCGCGAAGCTCCCGTGGAACTTCGAATGGTGCGCGCAGTGGGATGTGTTCGGCGTGACCATCGAGGGCTGCGGCAAGGACCTGGCGACCGCCGGCGGCTCGCGCGACCGTTCCGACGAGTTGTTCCGCGCGATCTGGAAGAAGGAGCCGCCGATCCGGGTGACATATGAGTTCGTCACCGTCGCCGGAAAGAAGATGTCGACCTCACACGCGGAGGCCTGGCGTCACCTCGGCGCCGCCGCGCATGAGATCGTGGAGCTGCTGACCGGCGAGATCGTTCGCTTTCTGATGCTCCGCACGCGGCCGTCGTCGACGATCGAGTTCGATCCCAGTGGGGACCGCATCCCAAAGCTGTTCGACGAGTACGACCGCGCGCAAGATGCGTATCTGAACGATCCCGCCAGTGATCTCGGCCGCATCTACGCCATGTCGCAGCTGTCCACGAAGGTGCAGACGGGGTTTCGGGTGCCATTCGGCCTGCTGGCGAATTGGCTGCAGATGCCGCATCTGGATCCGAAGGCGCAGGCCGAGCAGCTCGTGGGCCGCAAGCTGACCGACTGGGAGACGAATGAGCTGGCCCGTCGCATCGCCGTCGCGCGCGTGTGGCTGGAACGGTGGGCGCCGGAGCAGGCTCGCTTCAGCGTCGCCACCGCTCTCCCGGAGGCGGCGCACGAGCTCAACGAGCGCCAACGCGAGCTGCTGCGGCGGCTGATGCCGTTCGTCGGGGACTCCCTCGGTGCGGAGGAGCTTCAGGCGAAGATCTACGAGCTGAGCCGCGAGCTCGGCATCGAGTCGAACGCGGTCGCATTCGCCGCCGTGTACCTCGCGTTCATCGGAAAGCCGCATGGTCCGCACGCCGGCCGACTCCTGGCGTCGCAGAATCGCGAGTTCGTCCGCCGGCGCCTGGAGGAGGCGGCGCGCGCATGAACGGACAACTGGCGGTCGCGATCGTCTGGCACATGCACCAGCCGTACTACCGCCATCCCCAGACCAGCGAGGTCGTCCTGCCGTGGGTGCGCCTGCACGCGGCGAAGGACTACCTGCACATGGCGCGGCTGCTTCACGAGTTCCCCAATGTGAAGGTGAACTTCACTCTCGTCCCCGCGCTGCACGATCAGCTCGAGGAGGTCGCGCGCGGCGAGGACGATGCCGACGCCCGCCTGACGTTGCGGTCGGGCGACGGCGGCCTTTCGGTCGACGATCGCTTGCACCTGCTGCGGCGCTTCTTCTCCATCTCGCATCAGCGGGTCGTGCACCGCATCCCGGACTACGCGCGACTGCACAACCTGCGCATGGCGGCCGGCGACCGCCCCGACCTGCTCTCGAGCTCCTACTTCCGCGACCTCGCGGCCTGGTTCAACCTGGCCTGGATCGATCCGGAGCTCCTTACCATCGACGACCGTCTGGTGCGCCTGCGCGATCGCGGGCGGAACTTCTCGCGCGACGACCTCCAGTACATCCTGTCGCGACACCGCAACATGGCGTCCGGTGTGGTGCGGCTATACCACCGTCTGCAGAAAGCGGGTCAGATCGAGGTCGTCACGGTACCGGCGTATCACCCGATCCTGCCGTTGATCATCGATTCCGACGTGGCGCGGCACTCGGACCCGAACGCGGTCCTGCCACAGCCGCCGTTCCGCTGGCCCGAGGATGCCGCGGCACACGTCGACGACGCCGTGCGGCAGTACGAGCAGGTCTTCGATCACAAGCCGACGGGGCTCTGGCCGGCCGAGGGCGCGGTCAGTCCCGAGGCCGCGGACATCATCGCCAAGCGCGGCATCCGGTGGTTCGCGACGGACGAGGGCATCCTCGCGAATTCGATCGGCGCTCAGATCTGGCGCGACGACGTCGGTGCGCTGACCGACCCGGCGCTGCTCTATCGCCCCTACCGCCTGGCGAATGGGATGAGCGTGATCTTCCGCGACCGCGAGCTCTCGGATCGCATCGGGTTCGCCTACGGCCACATGAATCCCGCCGATGCCGTCGGCGAAATGATCGCGCGGCTCGCGCGGGCTCGCGATCGATTGTCCGACGGTGGCGGACCGTACCTGGCCTCGATCATCCTCGACGGCGAGAACGCCTGGGAGGGCTACTCCAACAACGGCAACGAGTTTTTGCGCGCGCTGTACGGCGCGCTGAACGCGGATCAGCGGTTCGTCACCGTGCGCGTCTCGGAGTTCCTGGAGCAGAATCCGGCGCAGGTCGAGCTGCCACGGCTCCACTCGGGCTCGTGGATCGACGCTAACTACCGCGTGTGGATCGGCGAGGAGGGACATCTGCGCGCCTGGAATCTGCTCGGGCGTACCCGCGCTTTCGCCGCCGAGCAGTGGGGCGCGTTGGGCGAGATGCCCGCGAACGTCGCGCGGGCGTTGATGGTCGCGCAAGGCAGCGACTGGTTCTGGTGGTACAGCTCGCGAAATTCCAGCCCCGAGGATCTCGTCTTCGACGAGCTGTTCCGCGCCAACCTCGAGGTGGTGTGGTGGTGGGGCGGCACCGAGCCTCCCGCGGAGCTCCGCCAGCCGCTGACCGCGCCACAGGTCGCTCCGGTCGGCGGCGCGATGCTGCCCGGCCGCACCGAATAGCACCGTACCCGGCCCGCGTCTCTGTTCCTGTGCGGGCTCGAGCCCTCGTGGCATTGCTCCTCGGCGCGTGCACTTCGGTGGTGCCGCCATCGGAGCCGCCGCACGACGTCTCCAGACTCGACGCGAGTGAGGCGGTGCTGTTCCGATTCGTCGACGCCTACAACGCCGGTCGACTCGACGACGCCATGGCGCTCGTGGACGACACGATCGTCGGCAGCGATTGCGACTACCGCACCATCAGCGCCTTCAGCGAACGAGGCGCGGCTGAATTCCGCGGCTGGCTCGCGGCGCGAATCGCCGATCGCGATCGCCTTCTCGGAGCGACGATCGAGTCGTCGGCTGACGCGCTCGCGGTGAGCTTCCGCGAACGCTGGAGCGACACGCTCCGCGGGCTCGGATACCCGAACGGGATCGCGCCGAAGCTCGGTGCCAAAGTCGCCGTCTTCGACGGCCGGATCCGCGCCTTCGCCCTCGGCCCGCTCGGCGGCGACCAGGATCTCTGCCGCCCGTCATAGCGACCCCAAGGCGTGATCGTCATCGTAGTCCGTTCCGCGCTATATCGCGCCGCGTACTATTGTCGAGTGGCGCTCTCCGAGGAGGCACGCCTCATACTCGTTAGCCTCGCCGATGGAGCGAAGCACGGTTACGCGATCGCGCAGGACGTGGAGCGTTTCGCCTCACGACGTCTCGGTCCGGGAACCCTTTACGGGGCGATCGCGCGCTTGGAATCATGGGGTTACATCGAGCCGCTCGCCGGGGATGCGCGGCGGCGCCCGTATCGATTGACGAGCGCAGGCCTGCGGGCGCTCAAGAGTGAGATACACGTGCTTCGCCGCCTGACTTCCGCGGCGGCGCGGCGCCTCGCGCGATGAAGCGATTGATCTCCTTGTATCCAGAGCGGTGGCGCGAGCGGTATCGGGCCGAGATCGAGGCGTTGATCGCAGATCGGACCTTCGATCTGCGTGTCGCGCTAGATCTGCTCAAGGGTGCGCTCGATGCGCATGTCCATCCCGAGCTCGTGCGCTCCGGCCTCCTTCTGTCTGCCGCAGGAGCTGATCGCGTCTTTGTGCCGGGTATGGGTTTCCGGGCCGCCGAAGGTGGGCTGACGCTGAAGCAGCCGGTCGAGGTAAGGCGCGGCGAAGTTTCGTTATGGCTGGGACGAATCGTTTCGGCCGAGCGTACAGATGTCGACTTCGCATTCAGCCCTATCGACGCGCTACTCGCACCTCAACCGAGCCCGACACCGTGGATCGGCTGGACGGTTGAGCTCCGCGATTCGACGGGTCGTGTCTACCGCGCGGGCGGGCGTGGCGCAGGCGGGACGCTGGGCCGGGTAAGCATCCGCGCTACGTTCGAGCCGATCGCTCCAGAGATACGGCACGCAGAGCTACGGGTGGACGGTCCGTTTGGAAGGTGGGAGATACCGTTCGATCTCGTTCCGCTTGCGGAATCCGAGGCGCCGCACGCGATTACTCCCGATGCGTCGGCCCACGATCAGGGCATCACTCTCACGGCGACGGCGTTCGCGCGCGCGGCGGACTACACCGCCTTGCGCCTGGCGGCCATAGCAGGACCGCCCGTCCGCTTCGTCCGTGCCATAGCCGTCGGGACGCGATTGCCGGGCGCGTTCGCCATCCGCGCCGAGCCAATCGAACTCTCCGACGACAGGGGAAACCGTTATGGGCTGCGGTCGCAGGTCTCGACCGCCTGGCCCGAGCCCGGCGCGTACCAAGAGACGCTCCTCTTCGGCCCCCTAGCTGCGGATGCGCAGCTCGTAACCGTCACCGTCGAATACATCCTCGTCGAGCTGAGCGCGGAGCCGTGCCGCATCACATATCCGCCCGGTACCGGCGACTACCTGTTCGGTGGATTCCCAATGCGGATCCGCAGCGCGACGCCGGACCGAATGCCGGACCAGTACCTGTCACTGGAAGTCGAAACCAGTGAAGCCGCGGACGGACGCCGGCTGTCCCATCCCGGACGGGTAGACGTCGATGAGGCGGACGGCGGCTTCCGGATACAACAGGTGCGGACGACGCCCAACCTTCGCGTCATCCAGCTTGGCGTACGGCATCCTGGCGACGAGCCGTTCACGATCACCTTCCGCAATCCTGTCGTCGATGTGCCGGGGCGCTGGGCCGTGAGCTTCGCCGTCTAGCGTCCGGGATCGAGGCGCTGATCCAAGTAGACCCACAGCACGCGTGAGTAGCGGAACACCAGTGGCGACAGGACGACGAACAGGATCGTCGCCGCGACCGCGGCCAAGATGATCTCGAGATGCAGCACGGCCATGAAGAACACCGTCCCCCCAAGGAGGATCGGGATGGTGAAGATGTACGAGAGCTCGATCGCGACCGTGGTGTAGCCGGGCTCTCGCAGAAAGCGAAGCTCGCAGACCGGGCAGAACCAGTACATCGTGAGACGGCGTCGGAAGATCCGGCCTTCGCGGCAGCGCGGGCAGCGTTGCCGGAGGATCGCCTGTAGCAGGCCGAGACGCTGCACCGTGGCCATCGCCGCCGGCACCAGTTTCCACCTAACGGTGCCCGACCTGGTCCGGCTTGCCCGACGGGGCTACGATTCCGCCCCGGCGAACGCTCTAGCGCTCGCCTGCATCATGATCACGCGGGCATCAAGGGGGAGGTGCACATGGCGGTCTCGGTCGTCGTCACGCCGGAAGGCAAACACGAGCTCTCCGGCGAGCTCAAACGATCCGGGCTCTACAACAAGGACCTGGCGCCGACGCCAGCGCGGCTCCGGAACTGGGGCCTCTATTCGTTCCTCGCGTTCTGGGTCGGGTGTTGTGTCGTCATCCCATCCTGGAGCCTCGCCAATGTCGGGCTCGTGTTCGGCTTCACTCCGCTCACTTCGATCTTGGTCGTCGTTCTGGGGAACGCGATCGTCACTGTGCCGCTGCTGCTGAATTCGCACGTCGGCGCGAAGTACGGCATCCCGTTCCCGGTGTTCGTCCGCGCCTCGTTCGGTACCTGGGGCGCGAATATCGCCGCAATGCTTCGCGCGATCGTCGCGTGCGGCTGGTTCGGCATCGAGTCGTGGCTCGGTGGCTACGCCATGTACGTTCTCGTCGGCATCATCTTCCCGGGGTTCAAGGACCCGCCGGTGAAGATCGACTGGTTCGTGCTTCCCGGGCCGTTCCAGATGTCGATGTTCCTGCTGTTCCTGATCCTCCAGGTCTGGCTGGCCGTCGTCGCGCCCCCGTGGAAGGGCTCACGCGCGATCAAGGCCATGTTCGACTGGTCCGCGCCGTTCCTGCTGGCCTTCACGCTGTTCTTGTTCCTGTATTTCGGATTGAAGGTCGGCTTCGACAAGATGTTCACCTTCCAATTGACTCCGGACAAGCCACTCGGCGGCGGTCTGTACTTCCTGTTCCTGTTGCTCAACATCAACGTCGGCTTCTGGGCGACGATGGCGCTGAACATCTCCGACGTGACGCGCTTCGCCAAGAATCAGACCCGCCAGATGATCGGTCAGGCCATCGGCCTGGTCGGAACGATGGCGTTCTTCAGCGGGATGGGCGTTCTGGTGACGGCCGGAGGCGTCGGCGCATATCCGGATGCGCTGAAGGACACCGCCAATCAGGCGGGCACCGCGAACGACCTATGGAACCCGATCAACCTGTTCGCCAAGCTCAATGCCGACCTCGGTGGCGCGCTCGGCATCATCGTGGTGGTACTGGCGTTGCTGTTCGTGATCCTCGCGCAGCTCTCGACCAACATCGGAGCGAACGTCATCGCGCCGGCCAACGACTTCCAGAACCTCGCGCCGAAGCGGCTGAACTGGGCCGCGGGGGTGATCATCACCGCGATCATCGGCACGCTGCTGCAGCCATGGGTCCTGTTCTTCAACGCGTTCTCGTACGCGATCACCTGGCTGTCCGGCTACGGCGGCTTCCTCGGCGCCATCGGCGGCATCATGATCGTCGACTACTGGCTGCTCCGGCGCCGGCGGCTCAACCTGCTCGAGCTCTATCGAGAGAACGGCGTCTACAGCTACCGAAACTCGTGGGGCGTCAACCCGTACGCGATCATCGCCCTGCTGATCGGAATCGTTCCGCCGTTTGTCGGTTGGCTCAACGTCATCGGCTGGGGCATCAGCATTCCCGGCTACCAGGGATCCTGGCTCGACTGGCTCCAAACCGGGTCGTGGTTCTGGAGCTTCTTCACCGCGGGAGTCTCGTACTTCATCCTCATGGCGCTGTTCGGCCGCCAGTACATCGCCGAGCAGACCGGTGAAGCAGTCCGTCGGGACGAGGCGCGCGCACCAGCGCGGGCCTAGCGTTTCACGGCGCCTACGTACGGCGCGGGTTCGTCCCGCGCCGTACTCTTTTCGTCTCAGGGGGGAGAGGACGGATGAAAGTGAAAGCGGGACTGCTGCAGGCATCCTGGAGCGGCGACAAGGACTCCATGGTCCAGAAGGCCGCGCGGTACATCGGCGACGCGGCGAAGCAAGGCGTACAGGTGCTGTGCCTGCAGGAGCTGTTCTACGGACCGTATTTCTGCCAGGTACAGGACACCAAGCACTACTCCTACACCGAGCGCATTCCCGAGGGACCGACGACGAAGCTGATGCAGGAGCTGGCCAAGAAGCACGGCATGGTCCTCATCGCGCCGATGTACGAGGAGGATCGGACCGGCGTGTACTACAACACCGCGGCCGTCATCGACGCCGACGGCAAGTACCTCGGGAAGTACCGCAAGACGCACATCCCGCACGTCAACGGCTTCTGGGAGAAGTTCTACTTCCGACCGGGGAACATGGGTTATCCGGTGTTCGACACCGCCGTTGGAAAGGTCGGCGTGTACATCTGCTACGACCGTCACTTTCCGGAAGGCGCTCGCGCGCTCGGCCTGAATGGGGCGGAGCTCGTGTTCATCCCCTCGGCGACGTCGCGGGGATTGTCGATGCACCTGTGGTTCATCGAGCAGACCGCACACGCGATCGCCAACGGCTACTGGGTCGGGACCATCAATCGCGTCGGCAAAGAGGAGGAGTTCGGGCCGAACGACTACTACGGCTCCAGCTACTTCGCCGACCCGCGGGGCAAGATCGTCGCACAGGCGTCGGACAAGGAGGAGCAGCTGGTGTGCGCCGAGCTCGACATGGACCTGGTGCGCGAGGTTCGCAATACCTGGCAGTTCTACCGGGATCGCCGCCCGGACATGTACGAGGAGCTCGTCAAGCCGTAACGTCCGATGCCTAGAATCACCGCCATGAAGACGCGCGTGGGCTTGCTGATCGCGTTTCTCGTGCTCGCGTACGGGACGGCGCTCGTGTTCCTCGCGTTCGATCGTGATTCGCATTCGGCGAGCGACACGATCCGCCCGTTTATCATCACCATGCTGCCCGTGTGGATCGTCGCGATCGCGGCCGCGCGCGTGCTCGTTCGCTCGCGCCCGCAGTAGCAGGCGAGTTGGGGGGTCGGCCTGTGGAAGGGGATCTGCAGCGCTTCATGCGGCGCGCTCGTGAAGCCGTCGCTGCTCAGGACGGCGAGGCCGCGCGGCGGGAGATCGGGCGTCTTCTGGGCGAGCTGTCGCGGTCTGGTGCGATCGCGCTCGACGGCGTCGAAGTCGGTCTCCACGGCAGCACCGCGACCGCGTCGACGGTTCTGGCCCGGGACCCGGGCGGGCTGACGCTGATGCTGCTGCGACTGTCCGCGGACGAATCGACGCCGGTGCACGATCACAAGTCGTGGGGCGTGGCGTACACGCTGCGCGGCACGGACCGGCATAAGCACTGGCGCCGCCTCGACGACGGCAGCGAGCCCGGCCGAGGCCGGGTCGCCGTCGACGACGAACGCGAGGTCGGTGAGGGCGAGTTCGTCGACTGGCCTGACCCACCGCACGACATCCACAGCCAGCAGGGCGTCGGCGGACCGGCGTACGAGCTGGTCTGCTTCGGACGCGACCCGATGGCCGCGTTGCGCGATTACTACGATCCCGAACGTGGCACCGTCCGACAGGAACTGGCGCGATGAAGACGTTGCTGCAAGGCGGCACGATCGTGACCGCAGCCGATATATACCAGGCCGACGTGCTGGTCGACGGCGAGAAGGTCGCGCTGATCGGCAAGGGCCTTCCCGTGTCGGGGGCGAAGGAGATCGACGCGACCGGCAAATACGTGATCCCCGGCGGGATCGACGTGCATACCCACATGGAGCTGCCGTTCGGCGGCACGTTCGCGTCCGATGACTTCGAGACCGGCACGATCGCGGCCGCGTTCGGCGGGACGACGTCGATCATCGATTTCGCGGTGCAATCGTTCGGGGCGACGCTGACGTCGGCGATCGAGGCCTGGCAGAAGAAGGCCCGCGGCAAAGCGGCGATCGACTACGGGCTGCACTGCATCGTGCGCGAGCTCGACGACGAGCGCCTGAAAGAAATGGACGAGCTCGTCGACGCCGGAGTGTCGTCGTTCAAGCTGTTCATGGCGTATCCCGGCGTGTTCATGGTCGACGACGCCACGATCTTCAAGGCCATCACCCGCACCGGCGAGAACGGCGGCCTGATCTGCATGCATGCCGAGAACGGCGGCGTCATCGACGTCCTGATCAAGAAAGCGCTGAAGGAAAAGCACACCGAGCCGAAGTGGCACGCGCTCACCAGGCCGCCGGAAGCCGAGGGCGAGGCCACCAACCGGGCCTTCCGCCTGGCCGAGATGGCCGGCCGGCTGCCGCTGTACATCGTCCATCTCTCCGCCGCGCAGGCGCTCGAGCAGGTGCGACTCTTCCGCGACCGCGGTCTCCCGGCGTACGCCGAGACGTGTCCCCAGTACCTGTTCCTGTCGTACGACAACTACGAGGAGCCGGGCTTCGACGGCGCGAAGTACGTGATGTCGCCGCCGCTCCGTCCGAAGTGGCATCAGGATGAGCTCTGGAAGGGCCTCGCGCGCAACGATCTGCAGGTCGTGTCGACGGACCACTGCCCGTTCTGCATGACCGAGGGCTACCAGGGCCTGCCCAAGCAGAAGCAGCTCGGCGTGGGGGACTTCTCCAAGATCCCAAACGGGGCGCCGGGCGTGGAGACACGGATGGTCTTGCTATACGACGGAGGGGTGTTGGGCGAGCGGATCACGCTGAACCGCTGGATCGAGCTGACGTCGACGACGCCGGCCAAGCTCTTCGGCATGTTCCCGCGCAAAGGCACGATCGCCGTCGGCAGTGACGCCGATATCGTGGTGTGGAATCCGAAGACGACGTCGACGATCTCGGCGAAGACGCATCACATGCGCGTCGACTACAACCCATATGAGGGCAAGCAGGTCAAGGGCAAGGCCGATGTTGTGCTCTCACGCGGCGAGGTCATCGTGGACGAGGACAAGTTCGTCGGAAAGAAGGGCAGGGGGCGGTTCCTCAAGCGCGGGAGCCCGATCCTTCAGACATGAGCGCGCGAGCGGAGGTGAGCTGATGGCTGTCACGACCAAGGCGCAGACGGACATTTCGCGGATCGCCAAGGACACACGCGACCACGTCCTGATCTCGTGGTCCGCGCAAGGGCAGGTCCAGCCACTCGTCGTCACCGGCGCGGAAGGCGTCTGGTTCTACTCCGGCGAGCGCAGGATCTTGGACTTCTCCTCACAGCTGATCAACTCGAATTTGGGGCATCAGCATCCCAAGGTCGTGCGCGCGATCAAAGAGCAGGCCGAGAAGCTGTGCTACATCGGTGCCGCGTTCACCGACGAGGCCCGCGCGACGCTGGCGCGGATGCTCGCGGAGGTGGCGCCCGGAGATCTGACCAAGACGCTCTTCACGACCGGCGGCACCGAAGCCGTCGAGAGCGCGATCAAGATGGCGCGGCTGTACACCGGCCGGCACAAGATCCTCACGTACTGGCGCTCGTTCCACGGCCAGACGCAGGGGGCGATGACCGCCGGCGGTGACTCGCGCCGCTGGGCCAACGAACCGGGCATCCCGGGCGTCGTGCATTTCCTCCAACCCGACCCGTACCGCTCGATCTTCGGCAACGACGCGCAGAAGGCGCTGGCCCACGTCGAGGAGGTCATCTGGTACGAGGGTCCGCAGCACATCGCCGCGATCATGGTCGAGCCGATCATCGGCAGCGCCGGCCTGATCGTGCCGCCGGACGGATTCATCGAGGGACTGCGGACGCTATGCGACCGCTACGGCATCGTCCTCATCCTGGACGAAGTCATGACCGGCTTCGGCCGGACGGGCAAATGGTTCGCCGCGGAGCACGCGAAGGTCGCGCCGGACATCATGACCTTCGCCAAGGGCGTGAACTGCGGATACGTGCCGCTCGGCGGGGCGATGGTCGACGAGCCCATCGCCAAACATTTCGAGGACCACGTGCTGTGGCAGGGCCTGACGTACAGCGGCCACGCGCTCGGATGCGCCGCCGGCGTCGCGACGCTCGAGGCCTACCGCGAGGAGCACGTCATCGAGAACTCCGCCGGCATGGGCGACCTGCTGCTGCGCGAGCTGCGGGCGATCGGCGAGCGGCATCCGTCGGTCGGCGACGTGCGGGGCAAGGGTCTCTTCGTCGGCATCGAGCTGGTGAAGGACAAGAAATCCAAGGAGATGCTCGAGCGCTGGAACGGCCCCAGCCAGAAGGTCGCGAATGCGATCAAGAGTGCACTCATGGAGCGCAACGTCTACATCTTCGCCCGCTGGAACGTGCTGTTCATCGCACCGCCGCTGATCATCAACGAGGAGGAGCTGCGGATCGGCATCCGAGCGATCGACGACGTGCTCGGCATCGCGGATCGGTACGCCCAGACCGGTACCCTCTAAGCGTGCGCTTCGGCGTCCAGCTCCAGCCCGATCACTGCACCTGGGAGGAGATGCGGGACACCGCGCTTCTCGCGGAGCAGCTCGGCTACGAGCTGCTGTTCTCCTGGGATCACTTCATCCCGCTGCGCGGCGACACCAGCGGCAGAGCGCTCGAGGGCTGGCAAATCTTGCCGGCCTGGGGCGCGCTCACGACGCGGATCCGCATCGGGATGCTCGTCACGGGCAACACGTACCGCAATCCGGGCGTCCTGGCGAAGATGGCCATGACTCTGGATCACATCACCAACGGCAGGGCCATCCTCGGCATCGGCGCGGCCTGGAACGAGACCGAGCACCGGATGTACGGCATCGACTTCGACACACCCGGCGTCCGCCTGGCCAAGCTCGACGAGTCGTGCCGGATCATCCGCTCGCTCTTCGAGAACAAACGAACGACGCATCGAGGGAAGTACTACACGTTCACCGAGGCGCTCGCGGAGCCCAAGCCGGTCCAGCGGCGCCTGCCGATCCTGATCGGCGGTGGTGGCGAGCGAAAGACGCTGCGCACGACGGCGAAATACGCGGACATGTGGCACGGTTTCGGTCCCCCGGCGCAGATCGCACACAAGATGGAGGTCCTCCGCGCGCACTGTCAGGAGGTCGATCGCGATCCAGACGAGATCGAGATCACCTCCGGTTTCGATCCGGGCCTGTGCCTGCGAGACAGCGAGCGCGAGGTCGAAGCTCGGCGCGCCGATGTGGGCAAGCGTATCGGCAGCCCCGTGATGGGACCGCTGCCGATCTGGCGCGTCGAAGATGCGCTGAAGCGCTTGCGCGAGTACGAAGGGGTCGGCGTCACGACGGTGATCTTCGGTATGGGCTCGCCGTTCGACACCGAGACGATGCGGCGTTTCGCAGCTCAGGTGCGCCCGAAGTTCGCGGCGGTCGCCGCCGCTTAGGCTCGCGCTCGGGCGCGTCTGGTGCGTCCGAGCTTGGGAATGATCCGCGAACCATAGAAGTCCAGGACGCGCTCCTCGTCGCCGCTCATGAGATAGATGTTGAACTGGTCGACGCCGGCTTCGGCCAGCTCGTGCAGCTTCTCCACGTGCTCGCTCTCCTCGCCGATGACGCAAAAGCGATCGACGGACTCGTCGTCGACGAACGCCGCGTTTGACGAACCCGACTCGGCGTGATGGTGGTAGTCGTAGCCCGGCCGGTTCCGGACGTATGCCGTCAGCGTTTCCGGTAGCTCGCGTTCGCCGTAGCGGCGCACCAGATCCACGACGTGATTGCTAACGAGTGCAGGGAACCAGCGCACGCGCTCGCGGACTTCGGCGCGCCGGCCCATATGCGCCGGGGCGGCAGCCATCACCTTGACCGCGTCGGTGTTCCGGCCCGCGTCGCGCACGCCCTGCTGCAATAGGCCCACCGACCAGCGGATCAAGTCCGGGTCGGCGATCTGCATGATCGCGCCGTCGGCGATGCGTCCGGTCAACGCCAGCGCCTTGGGCCCGTACCCCGCGATCCAGACCGGGAGCTTGTAGGCGTCGGCCCAGCTCAACTTGAGCTCCGTCCCCTCGTACGGGACCGCGCGCCCTTCGCACAGCTCGCGGATCACGACGGTGGCCGTCTCAAGATCCTCGAGCGTCGTCGGACGCTTGCCCAGGACCCGGCGCGCCGAGTCGCCGCGTCCGATGCCGAGATCCATTCGGCCTTTGGACAGCCCCTGCAGCACCGCCAGCACGCTCGCCGTGACCGAGGGCTCGCGCGTCGCTGGGTTGGTGACGCAGGTGCCGAGCCGCAGCCGCGTCGTGCTCTGCGCCATGAGCGTCAGCAGGGGATACGGCTCCTTCCACAGCACGTGGCTGTCGAAGAGCCAGCCATACCCGAAGCCCGCGGACTCAGCGCGCTTGGTCAGATCGGTCAGACGATCGAGCGTGTGGTCCGGCTTGAGCGTGAACCCGAAGTCCATCGAAGGACGTGATGGTAGTTGACGTTGACGCGCGGTCCAGAATGGCAGCGATAGCAGGGGAGGGAACGCTCATGCGGCACCGCCGATCGCTGATCACGCTCGCCGTCGTCGCGCTGCTGCTCATCGCGCTGTCGACGACCGCATCCGCCGCCACATATCCGAACTCGATCGCTTCGACCGGCGACTCCATCACGCGGGCCTTCAACACGGGATTCTTATTCACCGACGCGCCGGCCAACTCGTGGTCGACGGGGACGAACCTGACGGTGAGCAGCCACTACTTGCGGCTGCTGGCGCTCACGCCGTCGATCTCCGGCAAGAACTACAACGACGCCCGCAGCGGCGCCAGGATGGCGGACCTCAGCGGTCAGATGACGCTGGCCGGGTCCCAGCACGTGAAGTACGTCACCGTGCTGATGGGCGGCAACGATGTCTGCGCCTCGAATGTCGACACGATGACGCCGGTGCAGACGTTCCACGACCAGTTCGCCGCGGCGATGGGCACGGTCGTAGGCGGGCTGCCGAATGTCCGCGTCTTCGTGGCGAGTATCCCCGACGTGTACCACCTATGGGAGCTGTTCCACGACAACGCCACCGCGGTCTTCGTGTGGAGCGTCTTCCGCATTTGCCAATCGCTCCTGGCGAATCCGCAGTCGACCGCCCAACCGGACGTGGATCGGCGAGCCGCGGTCCGTCAGCGGAATATCGACTTCAATACGCAGCTGGCGTTGGTGTGTGCGGCATACCTGCAGTGCCGGTTCGACGGCGGCGCCGTTTTCAACTACGCCTACGCCGCGGCAGACGTCTCGACCCGCGATTACTTCCACCCGTCGCTTACCGGTCAAGCGCGCCTCGCCTCGGTGACGTGGGCGGCGAGCTACTGGGGACCGTGACGCCTATGGCGCGATGAGCCGCTGGAACACGTCGAGGTCGGCCACGTTCGGCTGACCTCGACGCGCGGGCGCCGAAAGCGGTCCGCCGCTGATGAGAGGGGCGAAGTGCTCCGCGATCGGGGCGGGCAGCTCGGCAAGATCAGGGAAGTTCGTCGGGATGTCGGCGAAGTACTCGACGACGTTGGCGTGGTCGCGCTGAGGCAGAAACGAGCGCTCGATCCAGTCCGCGTAGCGCGGGTGCTCTCGCGCCAGCGGTTTCGCCTCCTCGAGCGCGCGGGCGAGTCGCGGCCATCCGGCATCCTCGTCCTCGCGATAGGAGGGATGCGCGCGCGCGAGGTGATGGAAGAGCTCGTGGCGGGCCGAGGCGCGCGCCTGCAGGTAACGCTCATAGGTCTCGACGCCCGCGGCGAGCCAGATCTCGTTGCGATCGCGCCAGTAGCCGCCGCCGCTGCGATCGTCGTTGCGATAGAAGGCGACCGTGCCCGCCAGGCGTCGCACCTCTTCGGGATAGCCGCGGAGGGCCTGACGGACGAGCTGCCTCGGCGGCGTGACGTACACGAAGACATGACGCGACCACAGGCGCTCGCGCGCGCGACGCTGCAGCAGCGGCGGCAGGCGTTCGAGAGACAGCAGCGCCAGGAAGCCCGCGGCATTCCGTTCCGATGAGAGCTGCACGTGCCGGAACGTCGTCACGGCCAGGACACGATGCGCTCGGCGCGTACCCGGAGTATGCCCACGATCGGCACGGTGCGGTACTGCTCGTACTTGGCCTTGAGCGCCTCGACCGCGCGACGCTCCTCTTCGGCGTCGGCTACGAGCGCGGCCGCGCCCTCGACGAAAACGTACGACAGCCGCGACCAGTCTTCGTCGTAGTGATCCACGACCAGCGCCGCCCTGCCGTTCGCCAGCACGTTGCGCACGCGCCGGAGCCGTCGCGGGTCCGAGGTGCGCTTGGGCTTCAGGTCGAGCGGGGTGTAGATGGTGCGGTCGACGTAGGCGAAGCACACCGGCACGACATGGGGCCGCCCGGTCGGATCGGCGGTCGCGAGATGCGCGACGCGCGCCTGTTGGAGCAGGTCATCCGACGGCGACATTTGACCGGAGTCGCGGCAGGATGTCCTTGCTGTACAGCTGCAGCGCGCGACGCTGGTCCGGGCCGGGGAAGTGGAAGACCAGGTGCGTGAAGCCCAGCTCAACGTATTCGTTGACCTTCGCCGCCTGCTCGTCCGGATCGCTGGAAACGATGAAGCGCGTGTGCGCGCGATCCGCGACCGCGGCGGCGCGCTTCTCCATTTCGCGCGGGTCGAACGTGCCCGCTTTTTCCTCGCCGGGAAGTGCCAGAGCCGCCCACTCGCGGGTGTCGCGCATGGCGCGGTCGAGGTCGGTGTCGTACGAGACCTTGACCTCGATCATCTTTTCGATGCGCGATGGGTCCCGGCCCTTTTCGCGCGCCGCGGCTTCGACCGCGGGGAGGAGCAGGTCGCGGTAGAGCTCCAGGCCCTTGCCGCTGGTGCAGATGAAGCCGTCGCCGACCTCGCCCGCGAGTCGCGCGGCCTTCTCGCCTGACGCCGCGACGTACAGCGGGATCCCCTCCGCGGGCCGGTCGTACAGCGTCGCGCCGACCGTCTTGTAGTAGCGGCCATCGAAGGTGACGAACTCGCCAG
>VBHP01000085.1 GCA_005881435.1 Chloroflexota bacterium
CGATCAGGCTGTCGACCGAAGGTCCCTCGACCTGCGTCTCGCCTTCGAGCTCGAGGCCGAGTTCGATGAAGAAAGACTTGGCCGCCTCGAGGTCGTCGACAACGATGAGAACGTTGTCCATCCGCTGAATCGTCATGTGCTCAATCTAGTGTGTTGCTCTACCTGGCGACGCAACTTTGGGGAGCGCAGAAGCCGTTCGGCAGAGCCTCGTGAACGTCTCAATGATTGACTGCGGCACTGCTTGCTGGACACGGACGCACTCGCGCCACTCGCCCCAGTGCTCGTCCAAAACGTAGACCGTGTCCAAGTAGACGGTGTCAGCCGTCGGTTGCGCTTATCTCCGTCGGGGCCGGAAACCGCTACGGCCATCCGACGCCGGAGACACTGCGCGCCCTGTCCGGCGTGCGCACGCTCCGGACCGACCGCGATGGCACACTGGACGTCCTGCTCGATGGGGACATCCTCCGTTGCGCCACCCGAACGACAGCTCTACCTCGTCCATGGGACGGATGGCTTTCGCGCCCGCCTCCGCGGCCGCCGCGACCGACCTCGCCGCAGTCCCGCGCGGGTCGCTCGCCGCAACCTCACTGGCGGTGACGCGGCTGTCTGCGCGGGGGGCCACTCCTGCGGACCTGCTGATGGCATCGGCCTCGGAAGGTTTGTTCGCGGCCGCCGATGAACGCCGCGTCCTCCTCGTCGAGGATGCCGAAGCGCTGGACCCGTCGTCGCTCGGCGCCTTCGGCGACGGTGCCGTTGCCGTGCTGCGGGCGAACGCGACCGCGAGCGTGCTGGCCAAATCGGTCCGCGAGCTTCGTGGCGCGGTCGAAACCCTCGACACCCTCGATGCTCAGCACGTCGAGGACTGGATCCGGCGTCGGGCACGGCTCTTCGGTCTGGTGCTGCAGCCCATGGCCGCGGGCGCGCTGGCAATGACGGTCGGCCCGGACCTGGAGCGGCTCGATCACGAGCTCGAGAAGCTCGCAGCATTCTCGTCGGGCGCACCACTGACCGAGCGCGATGTCCGCCTGCTCGTCTCTGGCGCCGTGGAGCAGGATGTGTTCGAGCTCACCCGAGCCGTTGTGCGTCACGACGTGAAGACCGCCATCGGGGCGCTCGACCGACTGCTCGAGAGCGGTGAGCCGCCGCTCCGGCTGCACGGGCTCCTGGTGTGGCAGTTCCGCCTATTGCTTGTCGCCGCGGGCATCCGCGACGACGCCGACCTGGACCGCGCCGTGAGCAAGACCGGTCTGTCGCGTGGCCCGCTGGTGCGGATGCGCCGCGAAGCCGGCGGGATCCGACCGTCGACGATCCGTCGCGCGTACGAATCGCTGTATTACGCGGACCTTGCGATCAAGACCAGCGTGGATCCGCGGAGCGTGTTCCAGCTCCTCGTGCTCGACCTCTGCGGCGTCGAGGGTGCCGATCTGGAACCGCTGGCGGATCGGCCGCCGGGCTCGCGCTAGCGGACTTTCGCGGCTGCCTTGGCCTCGCGTTCGCGCTCGGCCCTCGCCTGCTCATAGTCCTTCAAGAAGCGCTCGATGCCGAGGTCGGTCAGCGGGTGCTTGAACATCGCCTCCATGACCTTGAAGGGTATCGTCGCGACGTCGGCGCCGGCGAGCGCGGCCTCGGTCACGTGCACCGGATGACGAAGGCTCGCCGCCAGCACCTGCGTCTTGATGTTTTGCGCGCGGTAGGCCTGCACGATCTCGCGCACCACCTGCATGCCCTCCTGGCCGATGTCGTCCAAGCGACCGACGAACGGGCTGATGAAGTACGCGCCGATCTCGGCCGCGAGGAGGGCCTGGTTCACCGTGAAGCACAGGGTCACGTTGATGCGGATGCCTTCGGCCGCGAGAACCTTACCGGCGCCGAGACCGTCGGGGGTGCAGACGACCTTGACCACGACGTTCGGATGCCACGCCGCATAGCGCCGACCCTCGGCGACCATCTCGTCCTTGGTCTTGGTGATCGTCTCCGCGCTGATCGGGCCGTTCACGATCTTGGCGATCTCGCGGATCGCGTCCTCGTGCTCCTGGCCGGCGCGGGCGATCAGCGTCGGGTTGGTGGTGACGCCCGAGAGCACGCCCCATCCGGCGGCGGCGCGGATCTCATCGATCTCCGCGGTGTCGAGAAAGAGTTTCATTCCTGTATTCCCCCTAGCGCTTCGATGTCCTGCATCCGCTGTGCCGACTCGATCGCGCGCGCGTTGGCCAGCGCGGCTTCGATGAACGACAGGAACAGCGGGTGCGGCTTGCCGGGCCGCGACTTGAACTCGGGATGGAATTGCGTGCCGATGAAGTACGGATGGTCGCGCAGCTCGACGATCTCCACCAGCCGACCGTCCGGCGACGTGCCCGAGAAACGCATCCCGTGGCGGAGCAGCAGCTCGCGGTAGGCGTTGTTGAACTCGAAGCGATGCCGATGGCGCTCGAGCACGATCGGCTGGCCGTAGGCGTCGAGCGTTCTCGTCCCCGCCTCGAGCACCGCCGGATAGCTGCCCAGTCGCATCGTCCCGCCCTTGGCGTTGACGTCGCGCTGCTCCGGCAGGAGGTCGATGACCGGATGCGCGGTGAAGGCGTCGAACTCGGTCGAGTTCACGTCCTCGGTCCCAAGCGCCGACCGCGCGAGCTCGATGACCATGCACTGCATCCCCATGCACAGGCCGAGGCACGGGACGTTGCGCTCTCGGGCGTAGCGGACGGCGCGCACCTTGCCCTCGATCCCGCGGTAGCCGAATCCGCCTGGAACGACGATGCCGGGCAGACCGACGAGCGGCTCGAAGTCCTCGTCGCGCTCGAGACGTTCGGAGTCGATCCAGTGGATCTTGACCTCGACGCCGAGCGACCAGCCGGCGTGCTTCAGCGATTCAGCCACCGACACGTAGGCATCGGGCAGCTCGACGTACTTGCCGACCAGTCCGATGTCGACGCGGCGGCTGGTGGAGCGGATCGATTGCACGATGCCGCGCCACTCGCCGAGGTCGGGCTCCCTGGCCGCCAGGCCGAGCCCGTCGACGATGATCCGGCCAAGCCCCGCCTCCTCGAGCAGCAGCGGTACCTCGTAGATCGAGCGTGCATCCGGAACCGGGATCACCGCCTCCACGGGCACGTCGGTGAACAGCGCGATCTTCTCCCGCAGATCGTTTTCGAAGGGCTGGTCCGCGCGCGCGATGACGACGTCCGGCTGGATACCGATGCTCCGCAGCTCCTTGACCGAGTGCTGCGTCGGCTTCGTCTTCAGCTCGCCGGTCGTGACGCGCGGCAGCAAGGTGACGTGGACGTAGAGCACGTTCTGGCGACCCACGTCCTTGCGGAATTGGCGGATCGCCTCGAGGTAGGGGAGTGACTCGATGTCGCCGACCGTGCCGCCGACTTCGACAACGACCACGTCGGCGTGGTCCTCGCGTGCGACTCGATGGATGCGCTCCTTGATCTCGTTGGTCACGTGTGGGATGACCTGGACGGTCGCGCCGAGGTAATCGCCGCGGCGCTCCTTCGCGATGACCGAGCTGTAGATCTGTCCGGTGGTGACGTTGGAGGCGCGCGAGACATTGCGGTCGATGAACCGCTCGTAGTGGCCGAGGTCGAGATCGGTCTCGGCGCCGTCCTCGGTGACGAAGACTTCACCGTGCTGGTACGGCGACATCGTGCCGGGGTCGACGTTGAGGTACGGGTCCATCTTGAGCGACGCAACGGTCAGGTCACGCGACTTCAGGATCCGACCGATGGACGCAGCGGTGATGCCCTTGCCAAGCGAGGAGGTGACGCCCCCGGTCACGAACACGAACTTCGTCACGGCCGCACGACCTCCGGGGTTTTTCTCATGTTAGAGGAGCGTCAGTCGTGCGGGAAGAGGCTTCGCAAAACCACCAAACGAGGCCGATCTCGTTCTAGCCGTGGCGCGCCGGACGGCATGCGCAGCGCCTCCTCGACGTGGCAGTCCTCTGGGCGGAGATCCACGCGAAAGGAACGCAAGCGGGCGTCGTCGCCGAGCGTCGCGCCGTCTTCGCCGCCGTGCTCGACGATGGCGCACCGTTCCGGCGCTAGCCAGTTGAGGCCCGGCTGGAGCTCGACCGGCGCGTCCAGCGGCGAATCCTCGCGCTCGAGGCCCTCCAGCTCCCGTCGGACGTACTCGCGGAGGAAGGGCGGAATGTACGCGCGTCCGACGTAGGTCAGCGATCGATCGCGGTAGGCGCCGCAGAGCAGCCGGTGCGGTGCGCCGTCACGGTCGATGACGCCGCAGACCGTGACGTCCATGCGCCCCACCGCGTGGACCTTGAGCCAGTCGGCGGCACGAGCGCCCGGCACGTACGTCGAATCGCGGCGCTTGGCGACGACGCCCTCCAGGCCGAACTCGCGGACGGCTTCGAGGAACGGCTCTCCATCGGACTCGAGGTGCTCGGGGACGAGGATCGGTGCGCCGCGGACGACCAGACGTGCCAAGCGGTCCCGTCGTTCCAGGAGCGGGCGGTCCATCAGCTGGCGGTAGGACTCGTAGAGAAGGTCGAACGCCAGAAGCAACGGACCGCGGCCGGCCTTGCGTTCCGCTCTGCCCAGGCGTGCCGCGAGCTGCTCGTAGCGCGGACGTCCCTGTGCGTCGCAGACCACGAGCTCGGCGTCTAGCAGCACGCCCTCGGGCAGCTGGCGCGCCGCGCGTGCGAGTTCGGGCATCCGCGCCAGCAGATCGGCGCCGTACCGGTCCGTGACCCGAAGTCCGGCTCCATCCTTCGCGACGAGCGCGCGCACGCCGTCCCACTTCACCTCGAAGATGAAGTCGTCGGAATTGAAGGCCGCGATCGCGAGACGCGGCTGCATCGGCGCGAGGTGGCGGGGCAGCGGCGGCGCATCCTGGCTCGTCTCGAGCGGGAGGAGCAGCGCCCGCTCATCGCGCGAGCGCGGAGACGTCACGCCCTAAGCGTACGACTCAGCTTGCGACGCGCTTGCGTGCCGTCCGCGAGCGCTCGGCCGGACGCTCCTTCTCACGCGCCTTCGCCGCTTCGACCGATGCCTTCAACGCGCTCATCAGATCGACGACCGTCGTCTCCGGCGCGGCCTCGACCGCGACGATCTCCTGGCCCTCGCGCTTCGCCTCCACGACGCGCATCAGCGCCTCGCGGTACGAGTCCTCGTATTGCGACGGATCGAACTTCGTCGCCATCGCTTCGATCAGCTGCTTCGCCATCGCGAGCTCTCGCGGTTGGACGTCGGTGTCGCTCGGGATCTCGAGCTCCTGATAGGAACGTATCTCGTCGGGCCAGTTGAGCGTGTTCATCAGCAGCACGCCGTCGTGCGGCCGTAACGAGGCGAGATGCTCGCGGTCGCGGAAGGCGACCTTCGCGATGGCGACGCGATTCGTATCCAAGAGCGCCTTGCGCAGCAGCGCGTACGGCTTCGCGGCAGCTTTCTCCGGCTCCAGGTAGTACGCGCTCTGGTAATAGATAGCGCCGGGCAGCTCCTGATCCTCGACGAACCCCTGGATCTCCACGGCCCGGCTCGTCTTCAGTGGCAGCTTCGCGAGGTCCTCCTCCTCGAGGACGACGAAGCGATCTTTCTCGTACTCATAGCCGCGGAGAACGTCGTTCCATGCGATCTCGTGGTCGCCGCTCGGACACCAGCGCTTGTTCTTGATCGGTGTCTTGTGCTCCGGGCAGAGCAGGCGGAACGAGATCGACTTGCTCTCCGTCGCGAGGTATAGGCGGATGGGGATGGCGACCATCCCGAAGCTGATGACGCCCTTCCAGATCGAGCGCGGCATAGATGATCCCAACCCTTCCGCCGCGGCCATCCGAAGCGCGCGGCATCGCCGCGCGATGTTAATGGCCCGGTTCGCGCTCCACAAGTGCCTGTGTCCGCTGAGCGACGAAGCGCCGCGAGCGCGTCGATAGAGTGGCCTTCACAGATGTCGCTGCGCGAGTACCAGAAGAAGCGCGACTTCGCGAGCACGCCCGAGCCGAAGGGTCGCCTCACGCGCCGAAAGGAACAGCGTCCGCGGTACGTCGTCCATCGGCATCACGCCACGCGACTGCATTGGGACGTGCGCCTGGAGATGGACGGGGTGCTGGCGTCGTGGGCCGTGCCGCAAGGTCCGCCGCTCGAGGGAGGCATCCGGCGGCTCGCCGTCCACACCGAAGATCACCCGATGCAGTACCTGACGTTCGCCGGCGTCATCCCCGACGGGTACGGCGCCGGAACGATGTCGATCTGGGACACCGGCCGTTACGTGCTCGACGAGCGCAAGCCCAAAGAAGTGAAGATCACCTTCGACGGCGAGAAGCTCCAGGGCTCCTACGTGATCGTGCAGACGACCCAGAACGATGGTCGCGATTGGCTGATGATCAAACACGACACGCCGCCGAAGGCGCGCGCTCTCGACGCGCGGATCGTGCCGATGATGGCGACTGCCGCCACGCAACCGTTCGACTCGCCGGAATGGGCCTTCGAGCCGAAGCTGGACGGGGTTCGGGTCATCGCCTTCATCGAGGGCGGCGAGGTGCGGCTGCAGTCGCGCAACTTGCGCGACGTCACGGCGCAGTACCCGGAGGTCGAGCTGTCGTGCGCGCACGCGCTGACGGGCGCGTACCGCGCGATCCTCGACGGCGAGATCGTGGCCGTGGACAAGGACGGCAAACCCTCTTTCCAGCTGCTCCAGCCGCGGATGCACGCGACCGACGTGAAGCGCGCGAGGCGCGACGGAGCGCCGCTGTTCTTCTATGTCTTCGACGCGCTGTGGATCGACGGTGAGGACCTGGCCGCGCGACCGCTCCGCGAGCGCGTCCGCCGGCTGCACGATGCGATCGAGCCGATGGAGAGCGTGCGCCTGTCCGAGCAGATCCCGAACGACGGCAAGGCGTTGTTCGAGGCGGTGAAGGAGCGCGGTCTCGAGGGAATCGTGGCCAAGCGCTTCGACTCCCCGTACGTGCAGGCGCGCACCCCGCTGTGGCTGAAGATCAAGGCCAAGCGCACCGTCGATTGCGTCATCGGGGGATGGACCGAGGGCAAGGGCGGACGCGAGAAGGCGCTCGGCGCGCTCCTGCTGGGTTTCTATGACGAGAGCGGCGCCGAGCTCCGCTACACGGCGCATGTCGGGACGGGCTTCGACGATCAAACGATGCGGATGCTGCTGCAGGAGCTCCGCTCGCGTGAATCGAAGCGCAATCCGTTCTCCACGAACCCAAAGCCGAACGCCCCAGTCCACTGGATACGGCCGGAGCTCGTCTGCGCCGTGGAGTTCACGGAGTTCACCAACGAGGGCAACATCCGCCACCCGTCCTATCAGGGACTGCGAAACGACATCGATCCGAAGGACTGTCGCGGCGAAGAACGCGAGGCAGACCCGAAGACGCTCACTCGGCGCGCCGCCGAGGAGGTCCGCTCGCGCGGTCCCGAGGCGGTGACGCCGAAGCTCGTTCCGGCGGTCTTGCCGATCGAGGGGAAGGAGCTCCGGCTCACCAACCTGGATAAGGTCCTTTTCCCCGAGGACGGCTACACCAAATCCGATCTGATCCGCTTCTACATCGAGGTATCGCCGTTCCTGCTGCGCTACCTGAACGACCGCCCGCTGACGCTGAAGCCGTACCCGGACGGGATCCACGGCCTGCGCTTCTATCAGAAGGACAAGCCCGACTTCACGCCGGAATGGGTCAAGACCTGGCGGGGCTGGTCGGACGTGAAGCAGGCGGAGATCGAATACGTCCTGTGCAATGACCTGGCAACCTTGGTGTGGCTCGCGAACTACACGGCCATCGAGATGCATCCGTGGCTCTCGCGCATCGACGATCCCGAGCATCCCGACTTTGTCATGGTCGACGTCGACCCGCAACCTGGCGCGACGTGGGACGACGTGAAAGCGGTCGCGGCGTTCGTCCGGGATGAGCTCGGTCGCCGCAAGTTGCGCGGCTTCCCCAAGACCACCGGCTCGCGCGGCATCCACGTGCTCGTTCCGGTGGCGCGCCGCTACACGTACGAGGACGTGCGCGCATTCGTGCAGGAGCTCGCGGCGGCGGCGCACACGGCGCTGCCGAAGACGGTGACCCGTGAGTGGCAGAAGGTGAAACGCGGGCCTCGGGTGATGATCGACTACCTGCAGAACCGATCCGGAGCGACGACGGCGGGCCCGTATGGCGTTCGTCCCATGCCGGGAGCGCCGATCTCAATGCCGTTCGACTGGGACGAGCTCGATTCGCTGGTCGGCTCGGATCAGTTCACCTTCGCGAACTTTCGCCAGCGCCTGGCGGACGTCGGCGATCTGCTCGCGCCGGCATACGGCCTCGAGCAGAAACTCTGAGCGATGTACGTCACCGAAGAGCTCCTCGCGGCCGCGGCCCGTCGCTGGGGCGAGCCGCGCCGTCTCGAGCTCGAATTCGCCATCACGCCGCGCGAGCGCGGAGTGATACACAGCACCAGTCAGCCGGATCGCGCGCACGACGTCACGTTCTTCATCGAGCACGATGGTCGTTTCGCCGTGATCGCGAAGCCGTTCTTCCCGCCGGGGGTCTGGCGGGCGCCGTCGGGCGGCCTGTTGCCAGGCGAGGACATCGAGACCGGCGCCAAGCGCGAGGCGCTGGAGGAGACCGGTCTCGAGATCGAGCTGCGGCACTACCTGCTGCGGATCGAGGCGCGCTTCACGCTGGACGGTGAGATCGAGCCGTGGCGTACGCAGGTGTTCCTGACGCGCGCCGCGTCAGGAGACCTCGCGCCTCGCGACACGCGCGAGATCCGCGCCGCGCGATGGGCCACACGAGAGGAGATCCAAGGCCCGATCCGAGCGGCCTTGCTCGCGACCGGCTACCCCTTGTTCCGTTATCGCGTCGCGCTCACCGATGCGACGTTCGAGCGGATGGACGAGGTCGCCGCGGCGCGGTAGCGGGCTCCGCGGATGCTGTCTGCGCGTCGGTCGCGTAGGCCTCCGCCAGCAGCGCTTCGAGGTCGGCGTCGAGGTCCTCGGCGCGATCGAGTCGGAAGTGGTGCACGACGCCGAGCGGGCTGAAGTCCCCGACGCGACGAAGCCGCCGGTACGTGGCCGAACGCTTGCGCCAGAGCGTCAGATTGATCCAGGTCTGATGGAAGAAGATCACGCCGATCGAGCGCGCCCGAGTGCCACATGTTGCGCGTGATGAAGGTCCTGCCGCACTTCGGGCAGGCGCTTGGCCTTAGCCGTTGTTGGTGTCGATTTGGGCGCGCTGCAGCTTGCCGGAGAAGTCGACATAGATCGACTTCCACTCGCTGAAGGTGTCGAGCCCGGCGCGACCGGCTTCGCGATGTCCGTTGCCGGTCGCTTTCATGCCGCCGAACGGCAGCTGGATCTCGGCGCCGATCGTGCCGGCGTTCACGTAGACGATCCCCGTCTCGGCGTCGCGCATGAAGCGGAACGCCTTGTTGACGTCACG
>VBHP01000001.1 GCA_005881435.1 Chloroflexota bacterium
CATGGCGAAAGGCGCGGGATCGCGACGACTGCTGGTCTTCCACAACGACTTCATCATCGTCGGCCCGACCGACGATCCCGCGCGAATCAAGGGCAAGAACGCACTCGATGCCTTGCGTGCCATCGCTGCCGCGCAAGCGACGTTCATCTCCCGCGGCGACAACAGCGGCACCGACGTCCTCGAGAAATCGCTCTGGAAGCAGATCGCCATCACGCCGCAGAGGCCGTGGTACGTCGAGGCGGGCGTGGGCATGGGTCAAACGCTGACTGTCGCGTCAGAAAAGCGCGCCTACACGATCACCGACCGCGGCACGTATCTCGCGCGGCGCGAAGCGCTCCAGCTCACGATCGTCGTGGACAAGGATCCCCCGCTGCTCAACGTCTACCACGTCATCACGGTCAACGCGGATCGTTTCCTGCGCGTGAACAAAGCCGGTGCCGACGCGTTCGCCGACTATCTAGTGTCGCCCGAGGCGCAGACGATCGTCGGCGCATTCGGCGTCGACAAGTACGGCCAGCCGCTCTTCTTCCCCGATGCCGGGAAGCGCGACGAGGACGTCGGCAAGTAGCGCGTGGACCTCATCGCTCAGGGTCTCGTCGAAGCGGTCCATCGTCTCGCGACCCTTGACCCGGAGGTGCTCGACGCCGCATCGGCCTCGCTTCAGGTCAGCGGCATCGCGGTGTTGTTGAGCCTGGCCGTGGGCATGCCCGCCGGCATCGCCCTCGCGCTCGGCGCTTTTCCCGGACGCCGTCTCGTGCTCGCGCTCGTAAACACCGGCCTCGGACTCCCGCCCGTCGTCGTCGGCCTCGTCGTCGGCGTCCTCGTCTGGCGTAGCGGCCCGCTGGGATCGCTGGACCTCTTCTGCACGCGCGGCGCGATGATCCTGGCGCAGTTCGTCATCGCGCTTCCCGAGGTCGTCGGCCTCACCGTCGTCGCGGTCCAGGCGCTGGATCCACTTCTGCGCCTCCAGATCGCCGCGCTCGGCGCGTCCCGCGCGCAGTCTCTATCGATCCTGGCCAGTGAGGCCCGTCTGCCATTGCTCACCGCGGCGATGGCGGGCTTCGGCGCTGTCGTGAGCGAGATCGGTGCCTCGCTGCTCGTCGGCTGCAACATCAAGGGCGACACGCGCATCCTCACCACGGCGATCGTCACAGAGGCGGATCGCGGTGAATTCGGTGCGGCGTTCGCGCTCGCGGCCATTCTTCTTGCCCTCATCTTCGCCGTGAACCTGACGGTGACATGGGTACAGCAACGACCGCGGCCGCTGTGATCTCAGCGCGCGAGCTGGTCGTGCGCCGCGGCGGGCGTGTCGTCGTCCGGGTTCCCGAGCTCGAGCTCGCCCCCGGCGAGACGCTGGTGCTGCTCGGTCCCAACGGCGCGGGAAAGAGCACGTTGCTCCTGGCCCTCGCACTCCTTATCCCGAGCGAAGGCGAGCTCCGCGTCGAGGGCGAACCGGTACGGGACAAAGTCGCGACGCGTCGGCGCATGGCTGTCGTGCTGCAGCGTCCATTGCTGTTGGACCGCAGCGTGCTCGAAAACGTCGTCCTCGGTCAGATGCTGCGCGGTGCGTCACGCCAGACCGCCGAGGATCGCGCGCACACCTGGCTCGGGCGTTTCGGCATCGCGCACCTGTCGCGGCGGCAGGCACGGACGCTCTCCGGAGGCGAGGCGCAGCGGGTCAGTCTGGCGCGCGCGTTCGCTCTCGAGCCCAGCGTGCTCTTCCTGGATGAGCCGTTCGCCGCACTTGACGCCCCCTCGCGCGAGGCGATCCTGGCCGACACAGCGGGCGTGCTCGCGGACACTCGAACGACCGCGGTACTGGTGACGCACGATCGCGACGAGGCCGCGAGCCTTGGCGATCGCGTCGCGGTCCTGATCGACGGTGAGGTACGCCAGATCGGCGCACCCGAGGCCGTCTTCAGCGCACCAGCTGATCCTCAGGTCGCGCTGTTCGTCGGCGTCGAAACGATCCTGCCGGCCCATGTCACCGAGGTCAGCGACGAGATGACGCGCCTCGACGTCGGTGGCCTCACGATCGAGGTCACCGACGTGCCGCCGCAGGGCGATCGTTTCCCGCTACTGCTGATCGCGCCGACGGACGTCGTCGTGTCGCGCGACGACGCGAGCGGCAGCGCGCGAAACCGCTTCAGCGCGAACGTCGTACGCGTCGAGAACATCGGTCGCGTGGTGCGTGTCGTGCTCGACTGCGGCTTCCCGCTGGTGGCTCATCTCACGCGTGCGTCGGTGCGGGAGCTCGGCATCGCCAAAGGTGTCGCGGTCGTTGCCTCGTTCAAGGCGACGTCCCCACATCTGCTGCCGCGGCGAAGGCCGGGCGTCAGCACAAGCACGCGCGTCTAACATCCCCCCATGCGGACCGCACCACGAGCCGAACCGCGTGCGCTGACCGTGGACGAAGCGCTCGCGCGGATCCTCGAACGATTCACGCCTCTACCCGCCGAGGAGCAACCGATCCTCGACGCGCTGGGCCAGGTGCTCGACGAGGACGTGCGCGCGGCGAACGATGTCCCGCCCTTCGCCAACTCGGCGATGGACGGCTATGCGGTGCGCGCGGCGGAGCTCGCCATCACGCCGGTGCTTTTGCCGATCGCGATGGAAATACCGGCGGGATCGGCCGCGACTACGCCGCTCCAGCCCGGTTCCGTCGCGCGGATCATGACCGGCGCACCGCTTCCCGCCGGTGCGGATGCGGTCGTGCGTGTCGAAGACACCGACGGTGGCGAGCGCGTCGTCGAGATACGCAAGGCGGTCGCCGGCGGGGAGAACGTCCGCGCCGCCGGCGAGGATCTGCGTAAGGGCGAGCTCGTCCTGCAGCGCGGCCTCGTCGTGCGAGCGGCGGAAGTCGGAGTGCTCGCGACGGCCGGTCGCGCCTCGGTCCACGTCGTGCGCCGCCCCCGCGTCGCGGTGCTCTCCACCGGCGACGAGGTCGTCGAGGTCCACGAGGCGCTCGAGCCGGGAAAGATCCGCGACGCGAACCGCTGGTCGCTCGCGGCCGCGGTGCGCGCGGCGGGCGGGATCGCGGTGCCGCTCGGCATCGCGCGGGACACCGCCGATGACCTTCGGCGCGCGTTGCGTCGCGCCGCCGAAGAGGACGTCATCGTCACTTCCGGCGGCGTCTCGGTCGGCGATTACGACTTCGTCAAGACCGTAGTCGGCGAGCTCGGTGCGATGGACTTCTGGACCATCGCCATGCGCCCCGGGAAACCGGTCGCGTTCGGCGAGGTGCTCGACAAGCCGATCTTCGGCCTGCCCGGCAATCCGGTCTCGGCGCTCCTCACCTTCGAGCTCTTCGCCCGGCCGGCGCTGCTGAAGCTGCAGGGCCGCACCAGGCTGCGGCGTCCACGGGTCACGGCGCGTCTCACCGAAGATGTACCGAAGCCGCCGCATCTGCGCTTCTTCGCGCGCGCGATCTACGACTCGGCCAACGGGACCGTCCGCAGCACCGGCCCGCAGGGCTCGGGGATCCTGCGCTCGATGGCGCTGGCCAACGCGCTCATCGATCTGCCGATCGGGCCGAGCCTGGCGAAAGCCGGCAGCGAGGTCACCGTGATCCTCACCGACGCTCCCGAGGATCGTTGATGGCGAAGAAGCTGACGCACCTGAACGAACGCGGCGAAGCGCGGATGGTCGACGTCGGGGCGAAGCCGTCGAGCGAACGGCGTGCCGTGGCGCGCGGCCTCCTGCGCGTCGGCACTGACACGATCGCTCTCATTCGTGACGGCAACGCTCCGAAGGGCGACGTCCTCGGCACCGCGCGCATCGCCGGCGTGATGGCGGCGAAGCGAACGTCCGAGCTCATCCCGCTCGCGCATCCACTGCCACTGACGCATGTGGCCGTCGACCTTGTGCTCACCGAAGAGGGCGTTGCGATCGAGGCCGAGGCTGCGACGACCGCGCAGACCGGCGTGGAGATGGAGGCATTGACGGCGGTGGTCGTCGCCGGCCTCACGCTGTACGACATGCTCAAAGCCGTGGAGCGCGGCGCGCGGCTCACCGACGTGCGCTTGGTGCGGAAGACCGGCGGCGTCTCCGGGGACGTGGTCCTGGAGTGATCGTCGCCGGAGTGATCACGGCCTCGAATCGATCCTTTCGCGGCGAGCGCGCCGACGAAAGCGGGCCTGCGGCGGCGGACGCGGTGCGTGGCATGGGCGGCGAGGTGCGGTTCCAGATCGTCGTACCGGACGACGTCGACGCCATCTCCGACGCGATCCGTGAGGCCGTCGCGCAGGGCTGCACGCTGGTGCTGACGTCGGGAGGTACCGGACTCTCGCCCACCGACGTCACGCCGGAGGCCACGCGAGCGGTCATCGAGCGCGAGGTCCCCGGCATCGCCGAGGCGCTTCGCGCGAGATCCCTCCAGCAAACGCCGCATGGCATGCTCTCGCGAGCGGTTGCCGGAACCCTCGGCCAGAGCCTGATCGTGAATCTCCCGGGTTCGCCGCGCGCGGTTCGCGAATCGCTCGAGGTGCTCGCGCCGGCGATCCCCCATGCTCTCGAGCTCCTCGCCGGTGGCTCCGGCGAGACCACGCACGCGCGCGGACGCCGCCCATAACGCTCGCGTCGCGGCTCCGCATCTCGGATCAGGTCGCCGGCGCGCTCCGTGGCGGACGAGCAGTGGTCGCACTCGAATCGACCGTGATCGCGCACGGCCTGCCGCGGCCGGCGAACCTCGAAGCCGCTCGCGCCTGCGAGGCCGCGGTGCGCACCGCCGGCGCGACGCCGGCGACGATCGCGATCGCTGCCAGCGAACTCGTGGTCGGCGCGGACGAGGCGCTGCTGCGTGCCCTCGCCGACACGCCGAAGGTGCGAAAGGTCAGCACCCGCGACATCGCTCCGGCACTGGCACTCGGCGAGCTCGGCGCGACGACCGTCGCGGCGAGTGTGGAGATCGCGTCGCTCGCCGGGATCTCGGTGTTCGCGACCGGCGGGATCGGCGGCGTCCATCGCGGCGCCGAGCGGACCGATGACGTGTCGGCCGACCTCCTGGCGATCTCGCGTTACCCGGTCGTCGTGATCTGCGCCGGCGCCAAGCTGATCCTCGACATCCCGCGCACTCTGGAGCGGCTCGAGAGTCTCGGCGTGCCGGTCGTGACCGTGGGCAGCGACGAGTTTCCGGCCTTCACGGTGCGCTCGAGCGGCCATCGCTCGCCCTATCGCGTAGACGACCCGGCGCGCATCGTCGCGATCGCGCGACTTCGGCTATCGCAGCGCGGCGGCATCGTCGTGGCGCTGCCGGTCGAAGAACGCGAGGCACTCGATCCGCGCGACGCCGAACGCGCGCTTGCCGCAGCCGAAGCCGAGGCGGCGAGGCTCGGGATCGGCGGCGGCGATGTGACGCCGTTCCTGCTGCGCGAGATCGCGGAGCGCGACGCCCGGGCAGTCCGCGCCAACGTCGCGCTGCTCGTGGCGAATGCGCGATTCGCCGCGACTATCGCGGTCGCGATGACATCGTGATCTGTCATGTTCGGCACGTTCGGGACGGTTTTCGCGCCTATACTCGTGTCATCGATGGAGCGTGACCGCAAGCTTCCGCTCATTCCGTTGACGTTCGCGCCGAGGGCGACCGCCGCGCTGGATCCCGACGATCTGTTCGACGATCCCACCTACTCCACCGACGGGCCGCTCTCCGACCAATGGGGGCGGCGGGTGAAGTCGCTGCGGATCTCCGTGACCGATCGGTGCAACTTCCGCTGCGTCTACTGCATGCCCGAGGAGGGCCTGGATTGGCTGCCCAAGGACAAGATCCTCAGCTATGAGGAGTTGGCGCGGTTGACGCGCATCCTTGTCGGCATGGGCGTCGAGAACGTGCGGCTCACCGGCGGCGAACCGCTCGTGCGGCGCGATCTGCCGGTCCTGGTGCGCATGCTTTCCGGCATTCCCGGCCTGCGCTCGCTGTCGCTGACCACCAACGGCTATTTCCTGAAGGAGCTGGCCGGCGATCTCGCCGCCGCCGGGCTGACCCGCATCAACGTGAGTCTCGACACGCTGCAGCGGGACAAGTTCCATGAGATCACGCGGCGCGACTGCCTCGAGCGTGTGCTGGAGGGGCTCGCGGAGTGCGAGCGCTATCCCTCACTGCGCCCGATCAAGGTCAACGCCGTCGCCGTGCGTGGCTTCACCGAGGAAGAGATCCCGGCCTTCGCGGCGCTGGCTCGGCGCAAGCCCTACCTCGTCCGCTTCATCGAATACATGCCAATCGACGGCGACGCGGCGTGGACCAGAGATCGTGTGCTGACCGGCGGCGAGATCCTCGGCGAGATGCGAAAGCTGTACCCGCTCGAGGCGATACCGGTCGACGATCCAGCCCAGACCTCGCGTGATTTTCGCTTCGCCGACGGCGCGGGGACGGTCGGGTTCATCAATCCGGTGTCCGAGCCGTTCTGCGAGGCCTGTGACCGTATCCGCCTCACCGCGGACGGCCAGATCCGTACCTGCCTCTTCTCCGTCACCGAGACCGACGTCCGTGGCCCGATGCGGGCTGGTGCCGACGACGCCGAGGTCGCCGAGGTGTTGCGCCGAGCGGTGTGGCGCAAGGAGCTGAAGCACCACATCAACGATCCAGGGTTCGTGCGCGCGAGCCGATCGATGTCCCAGATCGGCGGGTAGCTACCGCAGGCCGAGCTCGTCGCGCATCCGCAAGTATTCGAACACCACGTCGCGCTCGAACAACCCCACCACTCGTCCGTCATCCATGACCGGCGCCTCACCCGACTCGGTGCGGGAGAGCACGTCCATGCCGCGACGCGCGTCGTCGTTGGGCTGGAGCGCCGGGACTTTCTCCAGGGACAGCATCACGTCTCCGACCCGACGGGACCGCCACTGATCGCGCGGCACCCGCCGCAGGTCCGCCAGCGACACAACGCCGATGGGCCGACCGTCGCGCTCGACGACGAACGAGCGGGCGCGCATCGGTAAGACGTACGAGCCGATCAGCGATTCCACTTCCATGTCGACCGGGACCGAGACGAGGTCCCGCGTCATCAGCGTCCCGACGTTTACGCGCCGAAGCGAATCTTCGAATTGCTCCTGGCGGTAGGAAGCCGACGCCGCATTGAAGAGGAAGAACGCGATCAGCAGCGTCCATGTGCCGCCGAGCACGCCGCCGCGCGGATCCGTGACGAACTGGTAGATGCCCCACAACGCCAGAAGCCCGGCCACCGCCTGGCCGCCGCGCGTCGCTACGCGCGTGGCCCAACGCCGATCGCGGCGCAGCGCCCACAGAGCCGAGCGGAGTACCCGGCCGCCGTCGAGCGGAAATCCCGGGAGCAAATTGAAGACACCGAGGGCGAGGTTGATGAACGAGAGCTGCTCGAGCATGTACGGCACGGCTTCGCCCGGGATGCCGACGAGCGTCTGTCGCGCGACCTCCCGCAGCAGCCAGAACGAGCCGGACAGGACGAAACTCGTGAACGGACCGACCGCGGCCATCAGGAACTCCGCCCGCGCGGTGTCGGGCTCGCGACGTAGGTTCGAAACACCGCCGAACAGGAACAGCGTGATCGAATGGACCGGCAGCCGGAACCGTCGGGCCACGATCGAGTGCGAGAGCTCGTGGAGGAGCACGCTGGCGAAGAACAGCAACGTGGTCGCCGCGGCGAGGACGATCCGCTCGCTCGGTATCAGCGGCAGATCGAACGAGAACGTCTCGAAGTTGAGATAGAAGAACAGCGCGGCGATGAGAAACCACGACACATGCACGCGAATATCGATGCCGGCGATCCGTGTCACACGAAGCGATCCCGAGATCACGTCGCCTGCTCCTCCCGGGCGAGGTCGTCAAGGCGCTCCATCGTGAGCGTCGTGAGCTGCAGCAGCGGCGTACTCACCAGCAGGTTGTGGCGGGCGATGCGTCCGTTGTACTCGGACAGGGCCGCGAGAAGTTCGTTCTGGAAGCGCCGATCCGCCGCCTCGGTGGCGCGAGCGTGCTCGAGCACGCGCTCCGCCGGTGCCGCACCTAACGCCGCTCGCCGTGACAGAAGCCAGCGTCGATGGGCGCGAACGCGGCGAGCCAGCGCATCGCGAGCGGCAAAGAGGTCGCGCCGCAGATCGGCCCATTCGGGCGCGGCGTTGGCGTTGCG
The DNA here is from genome assembly GCA_005881435.1 of Chloroflexota bacterium. Classification (GTDB taxonomy): domain Bacteria; phylum Chloroflexota; class Limnocylindria; order P2-11E; family CF-107; genus CF-107. The sequence continues at coordinate 8,097 of VBHP01000001.1, forward strand.
CAGGACGTGCGCCGCCGCCCAGCGCTCCGGAGCGGTGGCGTCATCGGGATCTCGCGACAACGCTCGCCCCTCGCCCTCGAGTCCGGACAGCTCGCCCCGCTTCGCGGCCTCGGCGAGCTGTTGCTCGACGCCCTGCCTGACGCGAGGAAGCCGCTGCTGCGGATCGTCCTCGGGCGGCGACGGCGGTTGCACGCTATGAAGTCTACGGGCGGGTCTACGATCGAGAGGATGCACGAGCTGCCGACGGTTCCGGAGCTCGCGTCGCGGATCGATCATGCGGTGCTCAAGCCGAACGCCAGCGAACGCGACGTCGTCGACGCCTGCAGCATCGCGCGCCGCGAGCACATCGCCTCCGTCGTGGTCAAACCGTTCTACGTCACGCGCACGCACAAGCTGCTGGAAGGAACGGGCGTCGCGACCGCGACCGTGATCGGTTTCCCGCACGGTGGGCAGGCGCCCGAGATCAAGGTCAACACGGCCGCGACCGCTCTCCACGATGGCGCGAACGAGCTCGACATGGTGATCAACATCGGAGCACTCCTGGACGACGACTACGTGACGATCGAAAAGGAGATCGCTTCGGTGGTGGGGCTGGCGCACGCGAACGAGGCGCTGGTGAAGGTGATCCTGGAGACGGGCTATCTCGATGACACGCACAAGGCGATCGGCGCGCGCATCGCGGCCGCGAGCGGTGCCGACTTCGTGAAGACATCGACCGGTTTCGGGCCCGAGGGCGCAACGGTCGACGACGTGCGCCTGCTCCGACAGGTCGTCGGCGATCACGTCGGTGTCAAAGCCGCAGGCGGCATCCGTACGCTCGACGACGCCCTGGCCCTGATCTCCGCGGGAGCCGATCGGATCGGGACTTCAGCGACGGCCGAGATCCTCGCCGAGCTCCGCCAGCGTCGGGGTGAATCTGACGAGGCCTAGCCCCGGCATGAGCTATGCGAGAGAATGACGGCGAGCGCGTCGCGAGCTCACCACACGGGAGGAACGACATGCAAGAGGATGTGCTCGGTCCACTCAAGGAGCTCGACAACGACAAGAAGACCGCATACACGACCTGTGATCGGTGCGGTAAGCCCCTGTCGAAGCGCGAAGTACGTGAGGACCCGACCGGCGGCAACGAGCCCGAAGAGATCCGTTGGGTCGCACGTTCCAACCTCGCGGGTCTTTGCGCCGCGTGCTACGAGGACCTGAAGAAGGGCGAGCTTCTACCCGGCGATGAGGACGAGGAGCGCTAGCCGATCGTCTAGCGGCGCGCCTTCGCTCCCAGCTCGGCTCTGACCACGCGAGTAGCGTCAACGACGACGCGGCACTTCTCTTTGGCTTCGTCCACCGTGCGCGTCTTCAGTCCGCAGTCGGGGTGCGGCAGCAGCCGCTCGGGCGTCACGTAGCGAAGACCTTTGCGGATGCCCTCAGCGGCCTCGCCCACGCTTTCGGTCTCGTGACGGTGCACGTCGACGATCCCGATGGCCAGCTCCCTGGTGAAGGGGTCGCGATCGAAGAGCGCGAGGTAGCGGTAGCCGTAGTTGGCCATGGCCAGGTCGAGCTGGTCGACCGGGAGCTCGAGCACCTTCGGATAGATCGCCGCGAAGTCGCCGTAACAGATGTGCGAGATGGTCTTGGCCTTGAGGCCGTCAGTGACGATGTGCATGGCCTCGATGGCGATGTCCAGCTCCTCCGGCCGCGCGTGTATCGCCGGCTCGTCGATCTGGATATAGCGCGCGCCGGCCTGCTCGAGATCGCGCGCCTCCTGCGCCACGACCTCCGCGAGCGCGAGGCAGGCATCGCGACGCGTGGGATACGCCTCGTTGTAGGACCAATCGAGCATGGTGTAGGGACCGGTCAGCATGCCCTTCACCGGCTTGTCGGTGAGCGACTGCGCGTACCGGAACCAGTCGATGGTCAGCGGCTTCGGTCGCCGGACCTTCCCAGCGATGATCGGCTTGTGGTAGTAGCGGTTGCCGTACGAGCGCACCAGACCGCCGATGCGGAAACCCTCGAGGTGCTCGGCGAAGTACTCGACCATATCCCCGCGGTATTGCTCGCCGTCGACGAGGATGTCGAGGCCGATCTCCTCCTGCGCGCGGATCCATTCCTCCGTAGCGCGCCGTTCCAGATCGCGCAGCTCCGATACCGACAGCTTTCCGCGAGCCCGTTGATTGCGCGCGCGCTGCAGGTAATCCGGCTTCGGGAACGATCCGACCGTCGTCGTCAGCAATGCTTCAGTCATCGCGCACCTCCTGCCGCGAGCGCGGTCCGCGCGCCTTCGGCCAGGACGCGCAGCTTCGCTCGGGCGATGTCGTGGGGCAAGTACTCCAGAGACGTGGTCGGCGCTAGCCAGAGCCGCGAGATGTCGACGCGGCGCGCCGCGGTTTCGACCAGCCGCGCGATCTCATCGGGACTTTCGAGCTTCGTGTTCCGCGCGTCGACGACACCGAGAACGAGCGTCTGGCGCTCGAGGCTGATGCGCTCGAGCACCCGCGTCGGCCGGCTTCGGACGTCGACCCCGATCTGAGCCACCGGGAGCTGCGCGACGTGCTCGATAGCGGCGTCGGCCGGGAACATCGAGAGCTGCAGCGCGATGCCGACCCGCGAGCCCTGGGCCAGCACGTCGTAGACACGACGGACCGCTCCACTCCGGAGATCTTCCGGCCAACGCGCCAGCGCCGGCTCCTCGATGTCGACGAGGTCGCAGCCCGCGGCGCCGAGCGCATCCACCTCCGCGCGCAGCGCCGTCGCGACCGCTAGCGCCAGCGCGGAGCGATCGCGATAGTGGCGATCCTCGGACAGGCGAGCGAACGTGAAGGGGCCGCACAGCGCCCCCTTTACCCGGCGCTTCGTGGTCCGGCGCGCGACCTCGTATTCACGCACCGTCGCAGGTGCGCGCACCTCGAGCGCGCCGCTCACGACCGGCACACGGAAGTAGGTGTTGTTGTCGAACCAGCGCTCCAGCGCTTCTCGAGAGACGTTGCGCCAGGCGCGTACGAACGAACTGAACAGGTCGTCCCAGCGGATGCAGCCGTGATTCAGTACGTCCACGCCAGCTTCGTCCATCTCTCGCACGGCGCGTTCGGTGCCTGTGTCGAACTCCGCGTCGAGAGCGGCATCGTCGATGCCCCCACGATCGCGCTCGTGCAGCGCGCGGCGCAGCGCCTGCAGCGGAAGCTCATCGCCGATCTTGGGATACGCCCCGATGACCGTTGTGGTGATCGCCACGACGCCCTCATCTTTCCTGATCTCCTAACGGAGACACTCACTATTTCAGGCCGGAATTAGCACCGAGCGAAGGCTTTCGCCGGTTGCCGAGGCATCAACGGGCCGATCCCTACGCCTCTCTGGATGAGATCGGCGAAGTCTAGCGCATGGCGCGTGCGCGCCGAACGCCTCGCCTAACATCTCGGCGATGCAGACGCGCCTGACCGATCTGTCGCTTCGCGACTTCGCCGAACGCCTCGGGAGCGCCGATCCGACACCGGGCGGCGGCAGCGCCGCGGCATACGCCGGCGCGTTGGGCGCGGCGCTGGCCGGAATGGTCGGACGGATCGCGCTGAAGCGCGAGACGAACGCGGCGCTCACGGACATCGTCGACGAAGCCGATGGCCTGCGCGCGCATTTCATCCAGCTCGTGCAGGACGACAGCGCCGCGTTCGATCGCGTCACCGCGGCGCTGTCGCTGCCGAAGCGCACGACAGAGGAGAAGAGCACGAGAAAGGAGGCGCTCCAGGCGGCGCTGCTGGCCGCAGCTCGGGTGCCGCTCGACGCCGCGAAGGCGGGCCGGCGGTTGCTGGCGCTGTGCGAGCGCCTTCTCGAGCACGCCACCGCGACCGCCATCAGCGACGCCGGCGTGGCCGCGCTGCTGGCGGAGACGGCGCTCCGTGGAGCGGCGCTCAACGTGATGATCAATCTGGCATCTCTCGCCGACGCCACGCACGTGAAGGCGTTGTCCGAAGAGCTTGACCGCGCCGTCGACGGCGCGGATGCATTGCGCGCGACTGTGGTCGAGCGCGTCGAGGCGAAGATCGCGCGTTGACCCGGCTCCTCACCGGGAAACCCATGTCCGACGCGCTCGCGGCCACGCTCGCGCCGCGCGTGGCGAAGCTGTCGTCTCGGGGCATCGTTCCGGCGCTGGCAGCGTTGCAGTACCGTCCCGACCCGTCGGCGCGATTCTTCGTCGAGCGGATCCAGCGCGCCGGATCGCGTCTCGGAGTTCGTGTCCTGCCACAGGAAGCGACTGACGTCGCGGAGCTCTACGCCACGATCGAACGCTGCAACGCCGATCCGAAGACCCACGGCGTGACCGTGCTCGCGCCATTGCCGCCGGCGGTCGACGTCGCGGCGGTGATGGAGCGCGTCGATCCACGCAAAGACCTCGAGGGTCTGCACCCCTACAACGCCGGCCGCCTCGCGAACGGCAAACCGGGCTTCGTCCCCTACACCGCGGAGGCGATCCTGCTGCTGCTGCGCGACAGCGGCGTGCAGCTGCAGGGCGCGCGCGCCGTCGTCGTCGGCCGGAGCATCGTCGTCGGCCGGCCGGCGTCGCTGCTGCTGATGTACGAGAACGCGACGGTGACGCTGGCGCATCGCGGCACGCATGACCTGACATCGCTCACGCGAGAGGCGCAGATCCTGGTCGTGGCGATCGGCCGCCCGGGGTTCATCGACGCCGGCATGGTGCGACCCGGCGCCGTCGTGGTGGACGCGGGCATCAATGCCACGCCCGACGGCGTCGTCGGCGACGTCGACTTCGCACGCGTGTCCAGCGTCGCGTCGGCGATCACGCCGGTGCCCGGCGGGGTCGGGTCGCTGACGACGATGCTGCTCCTCAGGAACGCGGTGACAGCCGCGGAGCAGCTCTCTTAGCTCGCGCGGCGGCAAGCGCGCGGCGCGCGTCGTCGACGAGACGACGGTCCTTCGCCAACGCGCGCAGGGCCATGGCACGGCGCAGCGGCGCCAGCGCACCGGCGGCGTCGCCGGCCCGCCGGCGCGCGTCCGCGAGCTCCGTATAGCGCTCGGCGAGCGCACCCGGATCGTCGACGTCGGCGGCAAGCTCGAGACCACGCTCGAGGTCGGGGCGTGAGCGCTCCGCGATGCCACGCGCCAGCAGCGCGCGGGCCTCGGCCAGCGGGTCTCCATCGAGCTGCTCCGCCGCGCCTTCGCGTGCGACGTCCTGCGCGCTGGTCACGAGTGAAGCGATCGGCAGGCCGAGGCGCTCGGCGAGGAAGTCGAGCGCCCGCATCGACGGACGTATCTTCCCGAGCTCCACGGCGCTGACGTAAGCGCGGGTGAAGTGCGGCGAGCCGAGCTGGGTCTGCGACATTCCCGCCGCGCCGCGCGCGGCGCGGATCCGCTCGCCGAGGTCCCGCAGCGAGGCGCCGTCGGGAACGGGGCGTCGACGACGCTTTCGGGTGGGCATGCGAACAAAGGCTACGGAACGTTCGGCCTGTCGTCAACTGAGGAACGACAGATCGCGCTTAGCGTTCGATGCGGATGACCGGCGGATGCTGCTGATCCTCGATGTGGATCGAATCGATGAAACGGATCTTTCCCGGCGACAGCTGCATCACGATCGAATGCGTGCGTACGGCGCCGCCGAAGAAGCGAACGCCCTTCAGCAGCTCGCCGTCGGTCACGCCCGTCGCGACAAAGGCCAGGCTCCGCGCCGGCGCCAGATCCTCGGTGCGGTAGATGCGCGTTTCGTCCATGACGCCCATGCGCTTGGCGCGAGTTCGCTCCTCGTCGCTGCGGAACTTCAGCCGGGCCAGGATCTCGCCGCCGACGCAGCGCAGTGCGGCCGCTGAGAGGACGCCCTCGGGTGCACCGCCGATGCCCATAACGGCGTGGACCCCGGTGCCGGCGACGACGACGCTGATCGCGGCGGTGAGATCGCCGTCGCCGATGAGCTTGATGCGCGCTCCGGCGTCGCGGATCTGGGCGATGAGCTTCTCGTGTCGGGGTCGATCGAGGACCACGACGGTGAGGTCCTCGACGTCGCGGTTCAGGCTGGCGGCGATGATGCGCAAGTTTTCGGCGACGGGGCGGTCGAGGTCGACCTTGCCTTTCGCGGGCGGGCCGACGATGAGCTTCTCCATGTAGGTGTCCGGCGCGTGCAGCAGACCACCGGGCTCGGAGGCGGCAAGGACGCTCGTCGCGTTCGCCAGGCCCTTTGAGACGAGGTTCGTTCCTTCGAGCGGATCGACGGCGATGTCGACGTCGAGGTCTCCGGTGCCGACCTGCTCGCCGATGTACAGCATCGGCGCCTCGTCGCGTTCGCCCTCCCCGATCACCACGCGGCCGCGGAACGACCCGGTATCCATGGCCTCGCGCATGGCCTCGACCGCGCCCTGGTCGGCGCGCTTGTTGTCGCCGTGCCCCATCCAATGCGCGGCCGCGATTGCCGCAGACTCGGTCACGCCGACGAGCTCGCTGGTGAGCGCGCGCTCCGGAAGCACCGCCCGTTCCGTCATGGCCGCTAGACGCTACCCAGTTGCCGGCCGACCTGCACCGCTCGCGCGAGACGCTCGGCGGCGGCACGGATGCGTGCGCTTCCGTCGCGCATCAGCGTCTCCAGGTCGGACGATCCGGTCGCAAGCGACTCGACGGCGGCGATGCCTTCGTCCAGCGCGCGCTCATACCCGGGGCCGAGCGACCCCACAACCGCGACGACCGGAACGCCAGCGCGACGGGAGTGCCGGGCGGCGGTCACGCTGGCCTTCCCGAACACGCTCTGCTCATCCAATCGTCCCTCGCCGGTGACGCACAACGCCGCGCCGCGCAGGCGCTCGTCGAAGCGCGCCGCGTCGAGAACGAGCTCCGCGCCGGAACGGATCTGGGCGCCGAGCAGCGCCCGCAGTGCGAATCCCATACCCCCGGCGGCTCCAGCGCCCGGTTCCTCGCGAAGATCACGTCCGCTGTGGCGCGCCACGACGTCGGCGAAATGGGACAGGGCGTGATCGAGGACGCGCACGTCGTCCGCTGATGCGCCTTTTTGCGGGCCGAACACCGCCGACGCGCCGGAATCGCCGGTCAGCGGATTGCGCACATCGCTCGCGACGAGGATCTCGACGCGCTGCAGCGCCGGCGCGATCGTGCCGTCGATCCGCGCGACGCGCTCGAGCGCGGCGCCGCCCTCGCCGATGTCGGTGCCCGCGGCGTCTCGGAAGCGAAGCCCGAACGCGCGCAGCATCCCGGTCCCGGCGTCGTTCGTGGCGCTGCCGCCGAGTCCGATCAGGATGCGTCGGGCGCCTGCGCCAGTGGCGGCGAGGATCAGCTGGCCGGTGCCGTAGGAGCTGGCGCGGAGTGCATCGCGCTCACGATCGGCGAGCAGCGGCAAACCGGAGGCGGCGGCCATCTCGATGACCGCGGTGGCGCCGCCATCGATGAGTCCCCACGACGCCTGCACCAGCCGGCCCAGAGGGCCGCGCACCTCGGTGGTGCGATATGTGCCACCGGTCGCCTCCACCAGCGCGCGGACCGTTCCTTCGCCTCCGTCGGCGATGGGGATCAGATCGATATCGGCCTCGGGCCACACCGAGCGCAGCCCCGCCGCGATCGCGGCCGCAGCCTCGTGCGCGTCCGCGGACCCCTTGAACGCCTGCGGCGCGACGACGATGCGAAGCGACATGGGCCGGATTCTGGCGCGGCGCGCGCCCGGCGGCTGGAAATACACTTGTTCGCACCACTGCTCGCGCTCTAGCTCCTATTCCTGCCGGAGAGGTGCGATTGACGCTGACCGCTGCCCCTAAGAGCGTCACTCCTTTTCTATGTAGCGTCCGAGGCGCCGTCGCGGCGGTGCGGCTGTGACGCGCATCGCGATGCTCTCGGTACACGCTTGTCCCTTGGCGCGCCTGGGCGGACGTGACTCCGGCGGCATGAACGTCTACGTCCGCGAGCTCGCGCGCCAGCTCGGCCGCCGCGGCATCGAGGTCGACGTGTTCACACGCTGGCGCGAGCGTGAGGATCCGCAGATCCAATCGCTCGGCCCGAACGCGCGCGTGGTGCACCTGCTCTCGGGTCCGATCGGCTACTACCCGAAGATGGACGTCTACCGACGGCTGCCTGAGTTCAGCCAACGGGTTCTCGACTTCGCGCGCGACGAGGACCGCCGCTACGACCTGGTGCACTCGCACTACTGGTTGTCGGCTGAGGTCGCCGAGGTCCTGCGCAGTCGCTGGCGCACGCCGGTGGTGCAGATGTTCCACACGCTCGCGCTGGTGAAAGCCCAGGCGATGGACGACTCGATGAACGGCGAAGATCAGGTGCGCGAACTCGCGGAGCGTGCCGCGGTGCGGACGGCGGATCGGATCATCGCCTCGAGCGAGATCGAGCTATCGGATCTGATCACGCTGTACGACGCCGAGCCGTCGAAGGTCCGCGTCGTGCCCCTCGGCGTGGACACCCGGCTCTTCCGTCCGCTTCGCCAGGCCGACGCCCGCGCGGCCCTCGGCCGCGACGCCTGCGAGTTCCTGATCCTGTTCGTCGGTCGCATCGAGCAGATCAAGGGCATCGACGTCCTCCTCGAAGCCATCGGCGATCTGCTGCGCGGCCGACCGGACCTGAAACGGCGCACCTGTCTCGTCGTCGTCGGCGGCGCGATCGACCCCCGGATCGACGGATCCGAGTCGGAAAAGATCGCCGAGTTGCAGGCCATGGTCGATGCGCACGGCATCGGCGAGAACGTCGACTTCGTCGGCAGCCTCGAGCAACCCGAGCTCGCGCTCTACTACTCCGCGGCAGATGTGTGCGCCGTGCCGTCCCTGACCGAGAGCTTCGGCCTGGTCGCGCTCGAGGCGATGGCCTGCGGAACGCCGGTCGTCGCGACACGGGTTGGTGGACTGCAGACCGTCGTCACCAGCGAGAGCGGGGTGCTCGTCCCGCCCGGAGATGCCGAAGCCCTGGCGCACGCCATCGAAAGCCTGCTCGACGACATGGAGCTGCGCATCCAGCTCGCCGCCGGAGCTCGCGCGCGCGCCGTCACGTTCACCTGGGATCGCGTCGCCGACGGCGTCGAAGACATCTACTCCGAGCTGCTCACGCCGGCGCGCGCCGGCATCTCGAAGTAGTGCCGAGCGCGCCGGCGCGGGTGCCAAGCGACCGGGCTCGGCGCCATTCCGCATCCCGATGACGTTCGAGATCCCGCCGCGCGCGTTGGTGGTGTTCGCGCATCCTGACGACGCCGATTTCGGCTGTAGCGGCACGGTCGCGCAGTGGACTGCCGCCGGTAGCGCCGTCGTGTACTGCCTGCTCACGAGCGGCAACAAGGGAAGCCACGATCTCAAAGCCACGCCGGCGCAGGTGGCGCGCACGCGGGAGCGCGAGCAGCGCGCCGCGGCGGAGGCGCTGGGCGTCGAGAAGTGCGTGTTCCTGCGCCACGACGACGGCGAGCTCGAAGTCACGATGCGATTGCGCGGCGAGGTCTGCCGCGTCATCCGTGACGAAAAGCCGGACCTGGTCATCTGCCCGGACCCCTGGCGTCCGTACCAGACGCACCCGGATCATCGCGTCGCCGGATGGGTCGGCCTCGACGGCGTCATCGCGGCCCGCGATCACCTCTTCTTCCCCGAGCAGCTGCGTAAGGGTCGCGCGCACCATCGCGCCGGTCGCATCCTGCTGTTCGGCACCGCCGAGCCGAATCTCATCGTCGACATCGGCCCGACCTTCGAACGAAAGCTGGCGGCCCTGCACGCGCACGCCAGCCAGCCGCACAACCGCGAGCGGGCCGAGTTCGACGCGCGCATGCGCTCCTTCGCCGCGACGTTCGGCAAACCGTGGGGTGTGTCGGCGGCCGAGGCCTTCCGCTACATCGACCGCTTCTGAACCGTTTGCGCCCCTCCACCTGCCTTCCGCTGATCGCGGCCGGGTCAAATCGGAAGGGGCTGCGTTCTCGTCTTTGGGCTGAGCCGGCGCGCACGCGTTTGTCCGTTCGCTCGACAAGCGTTCGTATACTCAGCAAGCATTCAGAGGCGCGCTTACTCAGCCGTCAAGGAGAGACGTGAGCACGAGGGCCGGCAAAGGCGATGTGCCCGCGCGGATCCGGCCCCGAGTCGGCGTCGAGGCCGCGCGCACCGTCCCACCCTCACTTCCGCTACCGCTCCTGGCGCGCCCGCGCCTGCTCGAGCGGATGCGCGCCGCGGATCGCCATCGCCTGACGCTCGTACATGCCGACGCGGGTTACGGGAAGACAACGCTGCTGGTCCAGTACGCGGATCTGCGTCGCGCCTCCGGCAAGCGCGCCGGTTGGCTGACGCTCCACCGCTCCGATGAGGATCCGCTCGTGCTCACCGGCGACGTCGTCGCGGCGGTGCGGCGTGATGTTCCGGACTTCGGCGCGCGCGTTCTGACGACGCTGCAGAAGTCGCGCCGCCTCGATCGGCAGCTTCCCGCTCTGGCCGGTCTGCTGGCCGAGGAGCTCGGGCGCGCCGGCGAGATCGTGGTCTTCCTCGACGATTTCGCGCAGCTCCGCGGCGGACCCGAGTTCTCGCAATTCGTGAACGAGCTGGTCGAGCTCGCGCCCGCGAACGCACACGTCGTCCTGGCGCAGCGACGCACCGCTCCGTTGCCGGGGCTGTCGCGATGGCGATTGCACGGCGAGGTCCTCGACCTGTCCGCCGCCGAATTGGCGTTCACGCGCGAAGAAGCGGCGACGCTGCTGCGCCAGGAATTTCGCGTGGAGCTGCCGGAACACGCGATCGACACGATCTATGCACGGACCGGCGGATGGCCGGCGGGCCTTCGTCTGGCGGCGGCGTTCGTGCTCGAGCGCGGCTGGTCCGACCTTGCCGAATTCAAGGGCTCCGGAAGCGAGCTGTACGAGTACTTCAACGCCGAGGTGCTCAGCCGGCGGTCGTCGCGCACGACGGATCTACTCATGCGCTGGTCGCTGCTCGATCGCGTCGAGGAGGAGACCGCGCGGATGCTGGTCGGCCGCGAGGCGCGCGAGATGCTGAGCGAGCTGGAGAACGCCGGTCTGGTGCAGCGCGATGCTGAGCTCGGCGGCTACCGCTTCCAGCCGCTGTTCGGTGAGTTCCTGCGCACACGCGCGCGCGAGGTGCTGGCGCCGACGGAGATCGTGGAGCTCCATCGCAGCGTCGCGCAGGCGGCGCTGGAACGCGGCGCTTCGGACCAGGCCATCTACCACCTGCAGCAGGCCGGCGACTACAAGCGCGCCGCCACGGTCGTCCGCGATCAGGCCGAACGCCTGCTCGAGGCAAGCGAGGTCACCACGCTGCAACGCTGGCTCGACGGATTCCCTCCCGGTGTCGAGCGGCGGCTGCCCTACGTCCTTCTTATGCGCGGCGTGCTGTACCGGATCCGCGGCGACTACGAGCGCGCGCTGTCGCTGTATTCACAGGGCGAGGAGCAGTTCCGCCGCGCGCACGACGTGCAGGGCTTGGCGCGCACGCTCATCTGGGCCGGGCAGGTGCTGCGCTATCTCCGTCGTCCCCGCGAGGCGCTGGAAAGGGTGCGGGAGGGACTCGGTTGTCTCGGCGAGGGCGCGTCGTTGCAGGGCGCGTGGGCCCTGCACGTGCTTGGTGGCTGCTATGCCGACCTCGGGGATACTCAGTCGGCGGTCGAGGCCTATCTGCGCGCGGATTACCTCTTCGGCCTGCTCGGGCATCTTCCCGGACAGCTCACCGAGGCGCATGCGATCGCGCAGCTGCACGCCGAGCTCGGCGACCTCGAGGAGGCGCAGCGCGGGTACCTTCGAGCTCTGTCGCTGCAGCAGACCACCGGCGACGTGAACATCCTGTGCTGGACCCAGGCCGGGCTGATCGACGTTCGCGCGCGCCGTGGCGACGTCGCCGAGGCTGAGGAATCGCTGCGTGGCGCGCTCGATCTCGCGGCCAGCTCATCGTTCCGCGTGGCCCAAGCGGCGATCTCCGCCAGTCTGTCGTACGCACAAGCGTTGCTCGGCGAGTACTCCGCTTCGGAGGGGTCGTATCGCGAAGGCGTCGAGCTCTGCCGCATGCAAGGCGACGACGGGATCCTGCTTCGACTGCACACCGATGCCGCCGAGATGCGCGCGTTGCGCGGCGACGTCGCCGCCGGGCGTGAGGCGTTGCGCGCGGCGGAGGCGATCGTCGGCCTGGGAGACATCCCGCTCGCGGCGGCGCGCGTCGCGATCGCGCGGGGCGCGGTCCTCGAGGCCGAAGGTCAGCCCACCGCCGCGTACGCCGCATATCGCGCCGCGGCGGAACGAGCGCGGAGCGTCGGCGCGCGATACGCCGAGGCCAAAGCCGGCATTCTTGCCGCCCGACTCGACACCGATCGCGAGCGCGCCGACCGTGATCTCGAAGGCGCGCTTCGCGCGGTGAGCGAGCAGGGCTATCGCGATCTGTTCATGCCGCGTCCGGGTCTGGTGGCCTGGCTCCGCGGACGTCTGCCCGAGCTCGCGCTCACGCCCGCGGATGCCGAGGCGGTGGCTGCGATCCTCTCGCCGCAGCGAGCGGCGCTGGTCGAGCGCCCGACCCAGCGCGCGGACGCGCTGCAGGTGCTGTTCCTTGGCGCGTTCGAAGTGCGCATGGGCGGCGTCCGGATCAGCGATCGCGCCTGGCGGACCACGAAGGCAAAGGAGCTGTTCGCGATGCTCGTGCTCGAGCGCGACCGGGCGCACCCGCGCGAAGAGCTCGTCGAACGACTCTGGACCGAATCGGACTCGGCCAGCGGGCAGAGCAACCTGACCTTCACCATCCACGCGCTGCGGCTGGCGCTGTCGTCGGTCGGCGTCCGCGATAACGAGTTCCTCACCATCGCCCCGGACGGGGCACTGCAGATCTCGCTGCCGGTCAGCGCGCAGTTCGACATCGATCTCTTCCGTGGCAGCCTTCGTCGCGCGCGCGACGCCAGGCGCGCCGGCCGCAAGGAGGAATCGGCTCAGCTCCTCCGTGCCGCGGTGGCGATCCATCGCGGCGAGCTCGTGCTGGATCTCGAAGATGCCTGGCTTGAAGAGCATCGCGAGCGCATCACGCGCGAGTTCCTCGGCGCGGCACGCGAGCTGGCCGAGCTCGAGCTCGAGCTCGGCGACGCCGGAGATGCGGTGCGACCGCTGCAGCGTCTCCTCGAGCGCGAGCCCTACGACGAAGAGGCGCATCGCATGCTCATGCGCGCTTATCACGAGTCCGGAGAGACCGACGCGGCACTGAGGCACTACCAGTCGTTGGAGGCGTTGCTGCGCCGGGATCTGCAGGCCGAGCCGCAGGCGGAGACGAAACAGCTTTACCTGCGCCTGCAGAATCCGCCCGGACCCGCCAGCTGATGGCTCGCACGACGCATCCGGCGCGGGCTAATCCATTTGGCGTAGCTCAGCGTCTCCCCCCATTGACGGATAGACGTCGTATCGGTCGCTTAGGGAGACTGACCGATATCAAGAGAGCTGGAGGCAGCAGAACGATGCGTGCGAACGGGATGAGGGCACTTTCCATGGTCGCCGCGGTTTTGCTTGCATCCGTCGCTTGCGGCGTATCGGGTCCGACGAACTCCCCCTCGCCGGACCCGTTCGCCGGTAACTACAGTGGCCAGGGCGGCGGCGGCGCGCTCCCGCAGATGCGCGAGCTGACCAAGCAGTTCAGCGTCGTACACGTTGGCATGACCTGGACCCTCGAGGACGTCGGCTCCGACGCCAGTCCTGGCCTCGTCGACACCGGCGGCACCGACATCGGGTTCACCAGCCGGGACCTCAAGGACGATGAGAGGACGAAGGTCGAGTACATGTCGCTCGGAGCGAGTGGAACGGGCGTTGCCGTGAACGCGTCCAACGTCATCAAGGGTCTGACCAGAGATCAGCTGGCGAAGATCTTCACCTGTGAGATCACGGATTGGAAGGACGTCGGCGGCACGCCCGGCCGGATCCGCATCTTCGTTCGTGAGCCGATCTCCGCGACGCGGGCCGTCTTCGAGTCGTACGTCTTCGGCAAGAACAAGTTCACCTACTGCAAGGACTATGTCGAGGTGCAGGATCTGCCCCAGACCGTCTCCTCCTTACAGCAGTTCCCGACCGGCATCGGCATGGTGACCATGAGCGATACGACGTACAACAACTCGACCATCAAGCTGCTCTCCATCGACGGCGTCGCCGCGAACGCCCAGAACCTCCGCGACGGGACGTACAAGATCCGTCGTCCGCTGTACCTCATCTGGCAGAAGGACGCCGCCAAGCTCAAGCCCGCGATCAAGGCCTTCATCGACTTCGTCAAGAGCACGGACGGGCAAAAGATCCTCGCCGCCTTCTAAGGCGAGCGAGCGCTCGTTAGGGTAGTCGGATGATCCTGCGCCGACTCTTCGGCCGAGGCTTACTTCGGAACCAGGTCGTCCGGATCACCATCGCCAGCGTCCTGCCCATTGTCGTCGTCGTGGTCACAGCCAGCACGTTGTCGAACGAGTTGCTCCGCCGCAGCTTCGAAGACCAAGCGCGGCTCGTCGCCCAGAATGCCGCCAGCGCGCTCGACAGCAAGGTCCAGCTGCTGACGCGATCCGCGAACCTCATCGCCGGTCTGCCGACGACGCAGGAGCTCGCCATGAAGAGCTCGCCGGAAGAGTTCAGCGCCTTCTTGGTGGGACTTCGGACGCGACTTCACATCGACATCATGAACGTCGCCAACCTGCAAGGAGAGGTACGGGCCACGGCGCAGGAGGAGGAAAAGGTACCGCCGCTCAAGCCCGAGCTCCTGGGCCGCGCGTCGGCTTCCTATGACCAGGCGTGGGTGCTCTTCGACGAGCCGGCCGGTCCGACCGTGCGGGCGATCCAGCCGATCCGCAGTACCTCTGGTGAAGCAGTCGGTTTGCTCGAGGTCGGCGCGATCCTCAACCCGACATTCCTGCAATCGATCCAGGGCAGCGCATCTCAAAGTGACGCGGAACTCGCGCTCGTCTACGAGAGCTCGATCCGTGCGTCGACGAGCGGTATCACCAGGACGACCGCGTTTCCTGACGACCAGGACGTGGAGAATGCCCAGGGCGATGTCATCGCGCGCGACGTCCAAATTGCGGGGATCAACTACTACGGCATCTTCTCGCTTGTCCGTACTCACGGGCAGCAATCATTCGTCCTCGCTGTACTCGTTCCTCTGGCACTGCTACAGGAGGCCGAACAGCGCTTCTTCCTGATCGTCGCGCTCGTCGTGGCGATCCTGCTCCCGATCATCGTGGCCCTCGCCTATCGCTCGGCCGACACCCTGATCACGCCGGTGACGCGTCTGGCAGAGCTGGCGCAGCGCATCGAGGCCGGCGATCTCGGCGTACGCATCACCCAGCACTCGCCGCACGAGATCGGCACGCTTGAGCGCGCCTTCGACACGATGGCGCGCTCGCTGGACGAGCGTGAACGGTTGCAACAGTCGTACCTCGCCGAAGCGCGCACGATGAACGCCGTCGCCGACTCCGTCGTTGGCGTGACCAATCGCGAGAAGATCTTCTCCGAATCGCTGGCGCGACTGGTGGCGCTGCTCGGCGCGAACAGCGCGGCGATCGTGCTCCGAGACGAGAGTCCCGCCGCGGCGCAGTCGGGCTTGACTCTGATCGCGGCCGCGACGGTGGGGATCGACGGCGAAGCCGCGATCACGCTCGCCGCACGCATCCTGGCGTCGAGCAAGGCCGAGCCGAACGTGGTGCAGCGGACGCTGCTGCAGTCTGGAACGATCCGCGCCGGCGCGCACGTGCCGCTATCCGCGCGCGGCCGCAGCGTCGGCGTCATCTCCGCGTACTTCACGGATGTCCGTGAGATCACCGACTCCGAGGCGCGCGCCATGCGCACCGTGGCGCGTCTGGTCAGTGTGGCCAAGGAGAACGCCGACCTGGTGACCGAGCTGCGCGAGAACAACGTCCAGCTGGAGCGCGCGAACCGTCTGAAGAGCGAGTTCCTGGCGTCGGTGAGCCACGAGCTGCGCACCCCGATGAACGCGATCATCGGCTACACGAAACTGATGCTCGACGGCCTCGACGGCGACATCACCGAGCAGCAGGAAGCCGATCTCAAGCGCGTGGCCCAGGCCGCCGACAACCTCCTGGCGCTGATCAACGATCTGCTCGACCTGTCCAAGATCGAAGCCGGCCGGATGGAGATCCATCCCGAGGACGTCGATCTGACCACCATCGTCAACGAGGTCATGGAGCTGGTGCGTCCGGCAGCGAGCGCGAAGGGCCTTCAGGTCCGATCGTTCGCGACGTCCCAGCTGCCACGTGCGTTCGTCGATCCGGCCAAGACGCGGCAGATCCTGGCGAACCTCATGGCCAACGCGGTCAAGTTCACCGATCGCGGCAACGTGACGCTCGAGGCCAACGAAGAGAACGGCTGGATCACGGTCGCGGTCTCGGACACCGGCATCGGCATCCCGACCCAGGCGATGGCCTACATCTTCGAAGAGTTCCGCCAGGCTGACAGCTCGACGACGCGGAAGTACGGCGGGACCGGCCTCGGGCTCGCCATCACGCGCCGTCTTGTCGAGCTCCAGGGCGGGCGGATCTGGGTCGAGAGCGAGCCGGACAAGGGCAGCACGTTCCGCTTCACCCTGCCAACGCGTTCCCCGCGCCGCGCGGACGAATCTCCGGCGCCGATCGCCGCAGGGAGTAGGTAATGGCGAGGATCCTCATTGTCGAAGACGACCCGAACAACCTCGACGTCGCGCAGCGCATCGTGCGCGCGGCCGGACATGAAGCGATCGCGGCGACCGACGGCCTGATGGGTCTCGAGGTCGCGCGCCGCAAGCACCCCGACGCGATCCTGATGGACCTGTTGCTGCCGCAGCTCGACGGCTGGAGCGTGACCCGAGCCCTGCGCGCCGAGCCGTGGGCGCAGGGAGTCCCGATCATCGCGGTTTCCGCGCTGGCGATGCAGGCCGATCGTGCGCTGGCTCTCGAAGCCGGCTGCGACGATTTCGTCTCCAAGCCGTACGCGCCGGCCGAGCTGCGAGCCGTCCTATCACGGTATTTCCCCGTCGGCGGCGCGACGCGCGCGGTTCGCACCGCGCCAGACACGACGCGGCAGCCGGAAGTGGTCCTTGGTCGCGCGCTGGTTGTCGACGACGAGCCGGGCAACATCGAGCTGCTCACGCGCCGGCTGCGCGCCATCGGCTGCGAGACCTTCGAGGCCAGCTCGGGTGAGCAGGCTCTTGAGGTCGCGAAGCGCGAGCTGCCGGACGTCGTCCTGCTTGACGTGATGATGCCGGGCATGGACGGCTGGGAGACCTGTCGCCGTCTGCGCGAGGATCCCATCACTGCCGGCATCCAGGTCATCTTCGTCACCGCGCGCGATCACGCCGAGGACATCGCCAAGGGCTTCGAGGTCGGCGGCATGGACTACGTGCCGAAGCCGTTCGAGCCGCTGGAGCTCACCGCGCGGGTGCGCAGCGCGATCATCCGAAAGAAGCTGCGGGACGACCTGAAGAAGAAGAACGAGGACCTCGAGCGGCTGGAGCGCTCTCGCCAGGAGCTCATCGGCATGCTCGGACACGACATCCGAAACCTGGCGAACAGTGTCATCGCCTTCCTCGAGCTGGTCGGTCACGGCCAGCTGACACCCGACCGGCCCGAGTTCGGCCAGCTCCTGCAATTGTCGGAGGCCAACGTCACCGAGCTGCTGCGGATGGTGAACGCGCTCCTCGATGTGTATCGCATGGAGGAGGGCCGGCTGGAGATGATGCCGCAGGTCGTCCCGCTCGCCGAGCTCGCCCAACGGAGCATCGCGCAAATGCGTCCGGAAGCAGCGGCCAAGAGCGTGCGTCTGGCGGCGCTCGTCCCCGAGGACGCGA
Source organism: Chloroflexota bacterium (assembly GCA_005881435.1). Classification (GTDB taxonomy): domain Bacteria; phylum Chloroflexota; class Limnocylindria; order P2-11E; family CF-107; genus CF-107. The sequence goes on from VBHP01000001.1 coordinate 25,841, forward strand.
GCGTCTTCGTCGACGACGCGCTGATCGTTCGCGTCCTCACCAACCTGCTGTCCAACGCGGTGAAGCACACGCCCAGCGGCGGCGACGTGCGCATCGAGGCGCGTCCGGCTCCGGATGCACCGGACGCGGTCCTGGTGCGCGTCGTCGACAACGGTCCGGGGATCCCGCTGGAAGACGCGCCACACATCTTCGACCGCTTCTATCAGGGGCGCGGCAGAAAGCGGGGTGGCAGTGGACTGGGCTTGGCCTTCTGCAAGCTCGCGGTCGAGCTCCACGGCGGCAAGATCACGGTGGCGAACGGCGGCCAGCCCGGAGCGATCGTCGAGTTCACCCTCCCGGTGGCGGCCCAGATCGTGGCGAAGCCGGCGCTGTCGCGATGATCCGACTGCGCCGCTATGTCGGTCAGCTCTTCCCGGTCCGACCGGCGGAGCGGCGCCTCACCGCGTTCCTGTATGCGCTGCTGATGCTGATGGTGCTGTCGGACTGGGTCGGCAAGGTCACGGCCGACAGCCTCTTCGTGAAGCGGCTCGGCGTGGGATGGCTGCCGTTGATGTTCGTCCTGACGCCGATCGCGATGCTGGTCACGTCGGCGATCCTATTCGCGGTCATCGATCGCGTCCGACGTCGCGCGCTGCTCATCGGCTACGTCATTGTGGTCATGCTGCTGGCGGTCGTGATCCAGCTGGCGCTGCCGCTGGGCGGGCCGGTCCTCGCCGCGAGCTACATCTTCGGCCATGGCGTGAAGGAGACGATTTACCTCGTCTTCTGGGTCTACGCCGGCAATCTGTACAGCGCCGAGCAGTCCAAGCGGCTCTTCCCGATCTACGCCGGCGCGGTCCTCGTGGGCAAGATCATCGGCGCGCCGGTGGCCACGCTGCTCACCGGCTTGGTGCACGCCGAGTACATGATCGGAGCGTCGGCGGCGGGCTTCGCGGTCGTGCTGGTGATGCTCGTGGCGTACCGCCAGCTTCCAGAAGGAAAGGGGAGACACGTCGAGCAGAAGGAGCGCGGCGGAGGAATCCGCTCGAGCCTGCGCGATTCCGTCGACGGCTATCGCGCCGTCGCCTCCGACGGACTCCTGCGCAGCCTTGGCGTGAACGTCTTCTTCTGGTACATGCTGATGCAGGTCGGCAGCTACCTCTATTACGTCGGCCTCGACGCCTCGACGCAGCTGCGGACCGCGCAGCAGAGCGAGGACTCGTTCGTGCAGATCTACTCGTCGGTCTACGCCAGCGCCTCGATCGTCGCTCTCGGCGTGCAGATCTTCTTCACACCGGTCCTGCTCCGGCTCTTCGGCGTGGCGTGGTCGCTGTTCGTGTTCCCGGTGTGGTACGTCATGACCTACGGCATCGCCGGCATCCAGTTCAATCTGGTCACCTCAGTGGCGATACAGCTCGGCGAGCGCATCTGGATCCCGGCCATCCATCGGCCGATGACCGAGCTGGTCTACGGCCAGGTGTCGAGTCGCATCAGGCCGCGGGCGCGAGCCTTCCTGTCCGGTGGCGTCAACGCCCTCGGTAATGTCGCCGCGGCGGGCACGATCCTCGGCGCGAACGCGCTCCGGTTGTCGGCTGAAGTGCTGCCGCTGGCGACCGCGCTGTCACTGGTCTTTGTCGCGAATACGTGGCTACTTCGTCGCGATCTCGGCGATCGGATCGGCGCGAACCTGGCCGCCAGCGACGCGGAATTGCGCCAGAACGCGGTCCAGATGCTCGAGACCGAGGGTCGGACGGTGCCGACGGACACACTCCGTCGGGTGATGAGCGCACCGGCGGCGGACGTGGAGCATGGTGTACGGCTCGCGCTCACTCGCCGCGGCGCGCTTGCGGTCGCGGCGGACGCGGCGACCACGGAGTAAGAGGTAGAGATGCCGACGACGCTACACGTGACGCAGCCCGAGAC
>VBHP01000002.1:0-15434 GCA_005881435.1 Chloroflexota bacterium
GTGTTCGTCGGCGCCAACGGGGCCGGCAAGACGAATCTCCTCGAAGCGCTGGTGCTGCTCGCGCACGGATCCTCGTCGCGCGCGACGGACGACGCCGACATGGTCCGCTGGGGCGCTGCGCTGGCGCGCGTGCGTGCCGATGTCTCGCGCTCGGAGGGAGAGCGGCGTCTGGAATCGATCGTGTTCGCGCACCCTGAGGGCGAGCGCAGACGGCCAAAGCGATTCCTGATCGATGGGGCCGCCAAGCGTGCGGTCGAGCTCGCCGGCGAGCTGCGGATCGTCGCGTTTTTCCCCGAGGAGGTCACGCTCCTCTGCGAGGCGCCATCCGCGCGCCGGCGCTATCTCGACGCATTGATCGGGCAGGTCGACCGCCGCTACCGCCGCGAGACGCTCGAGCTGCAGCGTGTCCTGGAGCAGCGGAATGCGCTCCTGCGGTCGGCGCGGGACGAAGCGCGCGCCGTCGCCGACGAGGAGATCGCGTTCTGGGATGACGAGCTCGTTCAGCTCGGCGCCACCGTCGCCGCGCGGCGCATGCGCGTCATCGACGAGCTCGCCCCGCTGTTCGCTCGCGCGCACGAGCGCCTGGCCTCGCGAGGCGAGACGGCGCTCAGCTACCAGTGTCAGGTCGCGCGTGGCGATGCGGCGGCGCTGGAGCCGGCGTATCGCGAGCTATTGCGCGAAAAGCGCGAACACGAGATGTGGCAGGGCTCGACGCTCGTCGGCCCCCATCGCGACGACGTCGTCGTGGCGACGAACGGGCGTGCCCTTCCGACGCACGCCTCGCGCGGCGAGCATCGCACCGCGATCCTGGCGTTGAAGCTCGCGGAAGCGGAGTGGATCGTGGAGCAGACCGCCGAACAGCCGGTCTTCCTGCTCGACGACGTGCTGTCCGAGCTCGACCCCGACCGACGCGAGCGGCTCGCGGCTGAGATACCGCGCACCGCGCAGTGCCTGATCACCGCGGCGTCGCCAGCCGGACTTCCCGACGAGCTCGTGCGCGGGGCCGCGCGGCGCGACGTCGTATCCGGGACGGTCGTCGATGCGCCCGCTCGCTGACGTGCTGCGCGGCACACTCGAGGCTCTCGGCATCAGCCGCGACGTCGCGCGCGCGGGCGCGATGCAGGCCTGGCCCGCCGTGGCGCGCGCCTGCATCGGCGCCGAAGAGGCCGCGAGGACGCGCGCGGTGCGCGTCGACGGAGACACGCTCGTCGTGTCCGTGCCGTCGCCCGTGCTGGCGCAGGAGCTGCGGCTGCGCGCCGAGGACGTCCGCGCCGAGCTGGCGCGGCGCGCCCCAGACTCGTCCGTCCGCGACGTGCGCTTCGTGCCCCGTTGAGCGTCGAGCTCGCAACCAAGGTCGGGGCTTCGATCGGCGAGCCGGAGCGCCCGCGTCACGTCGCCGTCATCCGCGAGCCAACCACTGCGGCGACGCTTCGGACCAAGGGACGCCTGTTCGTGCTCGTGCACGTCGAGGATCAAGGCGCGCATGGGCGTGAGATCGCGGTCCAGGCCGCCGAGGCGCTGCGCGACGAGTACTACTACGACCTCTCGGCCGGCATCGACATCTCGTTGCGGCGGGCCATCTCCGGTGCGAACCGGCGCGCGCGCGAGAGACTTCGCCTCGGCGAGTCGCTGCATCTCGCGTGCGCGGTCCTGTGCCGCAACGAGGTCTACGCCGCGAAGGTCGGTCAGGCCGAGATCTTCCTGGTCCGCCGCGCACGGCTGTTCGTGCCCGGGGCGTCGCGAGGCGAGCTTACCGACTACGCGTATCGCTCCGCGCGCGCGGCAACGGCGCCGCTCGGCGCCGACAGCGAAGTGGTGCTCAACGTCTGGCGCGAGGAGACCGAACCCGGTGACGTTCTGATCCTCTCGGTCATCCGGCTCGCCGAGGTGCTCGGCGCCGACGAGCTGAAGAACGCGGTGCTGACGTTGCCGCCGTCGTCCGCGGCGACGGAGCTGCACGATCGCTTCGGCGCCGCCTCTGGGCGAGCGGCGCCCGGCATTCTCATCGTCGAGGTCGCGCCACGCGCCGCCGCCGCGCGAGTACGACCGCCAACGCCCGCAATCGAGGATCCCGAAGTCGAGCGCATCGCCGAGCGCATGCGCAGTCACGTCGACGCCGCGGAGGAGCGCGGCCGCGGTTTCGGCCGCCTGTTGCGATCGGCGCTGGCCGCGCTGGCGCGTCCGTTCATCGCCGCGCTCGCCGTCGTGCTGTCGCTGCTACCGCGCGGGCGCGCCGCGCTGCCGCGCGCAGCCGATGTGTCGGCGGTCCGCGCCGTCCGCCGTCGCCGCCTGACGATCGCGCTCGCGGCCATGCTGATCCTCGCGTCGGGTGGCGTTGGGGTCTTGTCATACGCGGACTTCCTAGATGCGAGCGCCAGCGGCAACATCGCGCTGTCGCTGCTTCGGGCCAAGCAAGAGTTCGATGCGGCGTCCGCAGCCGCCGCGAAGCAGCCCCCGGACGTCAGTGGGGCCCGGGAGCACCTCGAGGCTTCGGAGCGGTTCCTCAACGAGGCCGCCGCGTCGCGCCGCGCGGATGCGGCGCAAGTCGCGAAGCAGCGGAACGACATCGCACAGCTGCGGGCGCAGCTCACCACGATCCTTCTCGACCTGGTCAAGCTCGACGCGAAGGCGGCGCCGACGCTGATGGATTACGGACAGAAGGATGTGGCCTTCATCGCCGATCCCGGTGCCGCGAAGGTCTGGCGGGTGCCGACGTCGCAGCCGCAGAACGCGGCCGCGTTCACGCAGCAGGGCGCGCCCGAAGGCGTGGGCGTCCCGACCATCGTCACGCTCGCCGGCGACGTGTTGTACATCATGGATCGGGACGGACGGCTGTTCCGCTACGACGGCGACAAGAAGCGCGAGCTGTTGATCAAGGACCGCAAGTTCACCCGACCGATCGGGGTCGCGGTGTTCTCGCAGAACATCTACGTCCTCGACGGTCCCTCTGGCCAGGTGTGGAAGTACGAGCCCTCCGCGGACGGTCAATACAGCGCGCCGGCGATCGCGTTCCTGGATCGGCCGCTTACGCCGGGGACGGCTCGATCGGTCGCCGTCGACGGTGACGTCTGGGTCGTGACGACAGATGGCAAGCTGCATCGCTATCACCGTCAGAGCGGGCTAACGGCGTCGGAGCTCGACGTGGCCATCCGCTGGGAGGGCAACCCGGCCCACGTCGACGCCGTGCAGGCAAAGGAAGGCCAGGGCCGCAAGCTCTGGATCCTGGACGCGGCGGCGCGTCGCGTGTTGCAGATCGCCAAAGACGGCGTCGAGGAGGCGCGTATCGCGCTGCCGGCCGAACTGCCTGAGCCGTCAGCCTTCGTCGTGGTCGAGGAGTCGGGATACATCGTCACATTGCACGGCACGCGTCTCGCGCGCACCGACCTTCCTCGCTAGCGTTTCCCGGCGGTGATCCCGCTCAAGGACGACAACCCTGTCCGTTCGACTCCGATCGTCACGATCGCCCTCGTCGTCGTGAACGTCATCGTCTTTCTGTACGAGTTCCAACTTGGACTGCAGAACGGCGGTGGCCTGGACCGCTTCCTCAATCAATACAGCTTCGACTTCACGGCCTTCACCCAGAGCTTCTCGCGCGGCGGCCTGACGCTGGCCGCTGTGGTGCCGCTGTTCACGCACATGTTCCTGCACGCCAACTGGCTGCACGTCGGCGGAAACATGCTCTATCTCTGGATCTTCGGGAACAACGTCGAGGACCGTCTCGGGTCAGTCCGCTTCATCGTCTTCTATCTCGCCTGCGGCCTTGCGGCCGCCTTCGGTCAAGGAATCGTCGCGCCGGAGCCGATGATCGGCGCCTCGGGCGCCATCGCGGGTGTGCTCGCGGCGTACCTGGTCATGTTCCCCGGGGCCCGCGTCTCGACGCTGATCTTCCTCGGTCTGTTCATCACGATCCTGCAGCTGCCGGCGCTGTTGGTCATCGGCTTCTGGATCGTCACGCAGCTGGTGTCCGGCCTGGCGGAGCTGCGGATGGCCGGGCATCCCGCCGGCGGCGTCGCCTATTACGCGCACATTTTCGGCTTCGTCGCCGGGATCCCGCTCCTGTTCGTGCTGCGTGCGGGGATACGACGCACCTATTAGGGAGCTCGAGCCGCGCCCGTATCGCGTGGTGCTCTTCGATGCCGGCGGCACGCTGTTGCGGCCGCATCCCTCGCAGGAGGAGGTGACCGCCCGGGTCCTGACCGAGGCGGGGATCGACGTCGCCGGCGATCCTCTGGTCGAGGCCATACGCGCCGCGAACGCCAGACTGTTCGGAGGGCACGGCCGCGATGCGCAGCGCTGGGCCAGCGAGTCGGCCATCCGCGAGGTCTGGCTCGAGTATTACGAGCTCGTCCTCGCACGCATCGGCGTTCCCTGGGATCGGGCACTGGGTGGACGCATCTACGACGCCTTCGGCGTCGCCGAATCGTGGGCGCTCTTCGAGGACGTGCTGCCGACGCTCGCGGCTCTCCGCACGCGCGGCCTGCGGCTCGGCATCGTGTCCGACTGGGGGACGGCGCTCGTCCCGATCGTGCACGCGATGGGTCTGTCGGCGCATTTCGGCGTCGCCGTGGTGTCGGCGTACGCCGGAGTGGCGAAGCCCGACCGAGATGTCTTCGCCTACGCGCTCGCGCGCATCGGTGCCACGGCTGAGGAGACGCTGTACGTCGGCGACGTATACCTCGCCGATGTCCTCGGCGCGCGCGGCGCAGGCATCGAGCCGATCCTCATCGATCGCGCCGGACGTTTCGGTTTCGTCGATTGTGTCGTGGTGCGCTCGCTGGTCGAGATCCCTGCGCACATCGAAGCCGCACTGTCGCCGTCCTAGCCATGCCGTTGCGTCGTACTATCGGGTCAGGATGCTCGTGCCGGTCGTCGTCGAATCGGTCCGCGTGCACGTCCTCACCGGCCAGCACGTCGTGCTGTTGCAGGAGCGCGATAGCGGGCGACTGCTTCCGATCTGGATCGGACCCGATATGGCGCACAGCATCGCCACGAAGCTCGCGGGCATTCCCACCGAACGTCCGCTGACGCACGACCTGATGATCGGCATCCTCGAGAAGGTCGGGGCCGAAGTTACGCGCGTCGTCGTGCGCGATCTCATCGCCGACGACCAGGGTGGCGGAACGTTTCTTGGCAGCGTGTATCTGCAGGTCGGCGAGCAGGAGGTCGAGTTCGACTCGCGGCCCTCGGACGCGATCGCACTCGCGGTCCGGACGAACGCACGCATCCTCGTCGCCGAAGAGGTCTTGGACAAGTCGGCGATCGTTCCGGAGGCCGACGACGAGGACAAGTTGAGCGTATTCAAGGAGTTCATCGACACCCTCAACTTCGAGGGCGGCCCTGGCAGCGAGCAGCAGAGCTAGCGCGCCGTTCCCAGATGCGATGCGCGTCGAGGACGGACGGCTTCTTCTCGACGGCATCCCGCTGACGGAGTTGGCGCGGCGCTACGGCACGCCCCTGTACGTGTACGACGCCGCGACGCTGCGCTCTCGGGCGCGCGCGTACCGCGATGCGTTCGCAGCCGAAGCCCCAGCGCGCGTCGCGTATTCCGCGAAGGCCTGTGCGCTGCTGGGTGTCCTGCGCGCGCTTCGTCCGGTCTCGGTGAGCGCGGCGTCGCTGGGCGAGCTCGAAGCTGCCGTGCGGGCCGGAATCCCAGCCTCGCGCTGCTGGTTGCACGGCAACGCCAAGACCGACGAGGAGATCCGCGGTGCGCGTGCGCTTGGAGTCGGGCGGATCGTTATCGACGGCGAGCGTGAACACGAACGGATCGCGCGCGCCGTACGCGGGGCGCCGCAGCGAGTCTGGCTGCGGGTGTCGCCCGACGTCGTCGCCGAGACACACGCCCACCTTCGTACCAGCGGTGACCAGAAGTTCGGAGTACTAACGGTAGGGCGTGGTCGGGCACTCGTCCGCGAAATTTCGAACACACGTGGTCTACGTTTCGTCGGCGTCCACGCCCACGTCGGGTCGCAGATCGCCGACCTCGACACGTTCCGCCGCGTCGCGGCCTGGCTCGCGTCGTTCGCGCGCCAGCTGCGCGACGAGGGCGTTCCACTGCAGGAGGTCTGCGTCGGCGGCGGTCTGGCGGTCGCGGAGACGGCGACGTCGGATCCGGACCTGACGGCGTACGCGCGCGCCGTCGCCGCTCCGGTGCACGACGCGCTGCCGGACGCGACGGTGATCGTCGAGCCGGGCCGTTCGATGGTCGCGCGTTCCGCGGTCGCGCTCTATAGCGTGCAGGATCGGAAAGTGCGCGCCTCGGGACGCGTCTTCCTCGCCGTCGACGGCGGGATGGGCGACAACATCCGACCCGCGCTGTACGGCGCGCGCTACCTGGCGGCCCTCGCGGAGCGCGGCGATGGCGCGACGGAGCACGTGACCATCGCGGGCGCGTTCTGCGAAGCCGGCGACGTGCTCATCGAGGATGCGGAGCTGCCGCGCGCCGAGAGCGGCGATCTCGTCGTCGTGCCCGGCGTCGGCGCGTATTCCGTGGCGATGGCGTCGCAATACAACCACCGGCCCCGTCCCGCGGTCGTCCTCGTCGATCACGGACGTGCGCGGCTGATCCGACGCCGCGAGCGCACCGCCGACCTCTTCCGCCTCGAGGGCGCCGTTTCGCGCTGACGATCGACTAGGGACGGGACGGCCGCGACAGCGAGACCCGGAGCGCCAGAAGCTCGCGGATCGCCCTCAGGATGACGCGTGGCGACGCGCCCTTTGGGCGTCCCCAGCTGCGGGCATGGTGCGGTACCGCCACCTGGCGAACGCGCAGCCCGGCATGGTGCATCCGGATCAGCAGCTCGGCTGAGAAGAACGCGCCGTTCGAGGTGATGCTCTGAAGCGGCACGCGCTCGAAGACCTCGCGACGGAAGAGTTTGAAGGCGCAATCGACGTCACGGACCGGCAGTCCGAACAAGGTGCGGATGGCGAGGTTGTAGGACCACCCCACGAACCGGCGGCGGAGCGGATCGCTGCGTTTCTTGCGGTAGCCGATCGCCGCGTCGGCATCGGGGATCTCGGCCAGCAGCAGCACCACGTCGGCGGGATCGAACTGCCGGTCGCCATCGGTGAAGAAGATCAACGGATGGATCGACGCCGCGATCCCGGATCGCACCGCGCCGCCGTACCCGCGCCGCGACGCGTGGTGCACCACGTGGATGCGCGGGTCGCCTGCCGCGAGCTCGTCGGCGCGCGCGCCGGTGCGATCGGAGGACCCGTCGTCGACGATGATGATCTCGAAGCGCTCGGCGACGTTGCTCAGCACCTCGACCGCGCGCGCCACGAGTGGGCGCACGTGCTCTTCTTCGTTGAGCGCGGGAAAGAAGAATGAGAGCGCATCCACGCGCGTTTGTGCCACGTACAGCGCCGAGGGTACCGTCAACCACGGATGCGAAGCACCGATGCCCGCCTCGCGGCCCTGCTGGCGGTCGTTGCCTGCGCGCTCTATGTCCTGTTCGGTCTCGGGCACGTGACGGACTTCGATTACTACGGACGTCTCGCCGACGCGTTCGTGCACGGGCGCTGGTGGCTCAGCGAGGCGCCGGCGCATCTCAACGAGCTGCAGCCCTGCGGCGACCAACGCTGGTGCGTCGTGTACGGCGCCATGCCCGCGATCGTGACGCTCCCATTCCTTTCGCTCTTCGACACCGCCACGGCACAGACCATCGCGTCGCAACTCGCCGGCGGGCTCGCGGCGGCGCCGGCATATCTCGGGCTCCGCGCCGTCGGCGCGCCGCTCCGTGCCGCACTCGCGGTCACAGCGTTCGGCATGTTGGGAACGACGCTCTTGTTCAGCGCCGCCGACGGGAGGGCCTGGTTCATGGCGCATGCCGTCGCGGTGCTGTTCGCCTCGATAGCGCTGCTGGTGGCGTTGCGCGGCGGACCGGCGTGGGCCGTCGGCGCACTGCTCGCGCTCGGCGCACTCGCGCGTTTCCCCCTGGTGCTCGCGGCGCCGGGTCTCGCGATCGTGGTATCGCGCGCGCGTCGGGAGTCACTGCCACGGAGCGGGGCGCTGCTCGTCGCCGGAGCGCTGCCGTTCGTGCTGATCGAGGTCGCCTACGATCTGGCGCGCTGGGGCGTGCCGACCGAAGCCGGATACGCACGGCTTATCGCGGGCGATCCGTTCTTCGACCACGGCCTCCTGAGCCTGTGGTACGTACCGCGTCACCTGTATGCGATGTTCATCCAGGCACCGGACTTCGTCGACGGCACCACGTTCTTCGTGCGCCCGAACTGGATCGGCGAGAGTCTGGTCCTGACTTCGCCGGCGCTGTTCTTCGCGGTCGGCGCGCTCTCGTTCGCGCGCGCTCGCTCCGACGTCGCACCGCTGGCGCTGGCGGCGGCGCTGCCGCTGCTGCCGGATCTCGTGCACGGCACGGTCGGGTTCGCCCAGTTCGGCTACCGCTTCTCGCTCGACGCGCAGCCGTTCCTGTTACCGCTGGTCGCTATTGGCGCGGCCTGGAGCGGCGCTGCCTGGCGCCGCCCGAGCCGCGGCTTCGTCGCGCTCGGGGTCTGGTCGGTGATCGCCAACGTCTACGGCGCGATCGCGATCATCCAGTTCGGTTACGTACGCTGAGTAAGCGGTGACGGATCGTTCGGCGCGCATCCTCTTCGTCGCGAGTCTCGCCGTCGGCCTCGTGCTCCGCCTGGCGTTCGTGCCGACCGCGGGATTCCCCACGGACGTCGGCACGTTCATGGCCTGGGGCGATCGGCTGCGCGAGCTCGGCCCGGGCCAGTTCTACTCGCCCGACTATTTCAGCGACTACCCGCCTGGATTCCTGTACGTGCTGTGGTTGGTGGCGAGCGTGCTGGGCGGGATGCCGCAGCTCGTCGCGAAGGCGCTGTCCATCCCCTTCGACCTGGCGATCGGCGTCGCGCTCTACGCCGTGGTCTCTCGCGTGGCGCGCGAACGGACGGCCGCGGTCGCGGCGTCGCTGTATCTGCTGAATCCAGCCCTCGTCCTCGCCGGTCCGTACTGGGGCCAGGTAGACGCGGCCGGGACGCTGCCGCTGCTGTTGGCGCTGGTCGCGGCCGCTTTTGGCCGTTTCACGCTTGCCGGCGCTCTCGCTGGCGTCGCCTTCATGGTCAAACCGCAGTTTGGCGTCCCGGGCATCGCGGTCTTCGCCGCCGCGGCATTCGATGTGGTCCTGAACCGGCGCTGGCAACCACTGTTACGTTCCGTCGGCGCCGCGGTAATCGCGATCGCCGCGCTCGCCGTCCCGTTCGGCATGGGTCTCTTCGGCGACGGCGGACTGTTCGCGCTCATCAACAAGGCCGCCGCAACCTATGAGTACTCGTCGCTGTACGCCTTCAACCTCTGGGCGGTCGTCTCCGACTTCTGGAAACCCGACGGCGAGCGCATCTTCGGCGTCGAGATGCGCTACTGGAGCGCGCTTCTCTTTGGCCTCGCGGTCATCGCGGTGCTGTTCGTGTTGTGGCGTGGGGCGCCGCGCCGCCGGCGATGGGGCGACGATCCCGGTCGGGATCTCGGATTCATGCTCGCCGTCGGCGCGCTGCTGACGCTCGCGTTCTACTTCCTCCCGACGCGCGTGCACGAGCGCTATCTCTTTCCGCTGTTCGCGCTGATGGCGCCTCTCGCGGCGGCATACGCGCGCATCCGCTACGCGTACCTGGCGTTCGCCGCGTTCTTCTTCCTTTCCGTGTTCTACGCCTTCACGCGCTATCCGCAGACGAACACGCTGCCGCCCGATCTTCTCGAGGCCACGCTGTACCAGCGCGTCGGCACGCAGCTGCTGTCCGTCGCCGGCATTGCGCTCGCCGCCGTCGTGACGTGGTGGTGGGCGCGTGGGGAGGCGCGAGACGTCTCGGCGGTGGAAGCGTTAGCCGGCGGACCGGTCGAGGCCGCGCCGGCACTCACCCCCGCAGTGCCCGAGGCGCTCCGTCCCGGACGCGGGCCCAGCGGCCGCGACCTGCGAGTGGCGTTCCTGCTTGCGCTGGTGGTGCTGTTGACCCGCGGCTACCGCCTGGACTGGCCGCGCGACATGTACTTCGACGAGGTTTATCACGCGCGAACGGCGATGGAGATGCTCGCCGGCCGCGAGTACTACGAGTGGACGCATCCGCATCTGGCGAAGGAGGTCATGGCCGCCTCGATCGTGCTCTTCGGCGACGTGCGCGCGGTCGGCACGGCGTCGGACCCGCCACCGGATGCCGAGGCGTTCGCTGTCGACGGCGATGGCTCGCGGGCGTACGCGCGCGGCGGCGTCGTGACCGCAATCGGTCCCAGCGGCGCCCGTGCGGATATCGGCACGTTCGACGGAACGGCCCGGTTCGTCGCGCTCACCGCCGACGCCGCCTTCGTCGCCACCCTGGATCACGTTGCGTCCTTCGGTCGCACACCGGAGACGTCGAACGGACGCGTGCCGGAGGCGCCGCTCGGTAACGAACCGCGTGCGCTCGCGGTCGCGGACGGACGCGTCTTCGTCGCGACCTCAAGCGCGCTGCTGGTGCTTTCAGCGACCGACCTCGCGCCCCAGCTCACGGTTCCGGTGGTCGACACGGTCGCGCTCGCGCCGATGAGCGACGGGCACATCGTCTACGCCGTGGCCGCGGACGGAACGGTCCGCAGCGTCAGCTACGAGTCTGGGCTGACGCTTCGGACCTGGAACGCGGGGGCGGCGGTATCGACACTCGCAGTACTTCCTAACGCGTGTCCGGCGGAGCGCGCCGCCGACGATCGTTGCGATCACCTCTTCCTGGGCGACGCGAGCGAGCCCGTTCTGCACGGCATGGACCTCGAGACCGGCGGCAGAGACGACGTGCCGCTCTCGAACTGGCGCACCGCGCCGTTCACCGGTCCGCCGTCGGCGCTGGCGCTATCGCCGCTGACGAAGATGGTGTGGGTGCTCGGCCGAGACGGTGCTGTGATCGTCGAGCCCCACGGGACTTCGCCGTTCGCCGCGGTGCACGAGGCCGCTGGCGCGCGGTTTCTCGGCGTCGACGACGTGCACGACGAGGTCGTCGCAGCCGGACTCATCCCCGCGGTGCGCATCGACGCCGGCCGGATCGCCTTCGCCTGGCGGTTGCCCGGCGTGATCGCGGGGGCGATCCTGGCCTTCTTCCTGTTCTTGCTGGCGCGGCGACTCTTCCGCGCGCCGTTGGTCGCCTACGCCCTCGGCACACTCGTTGTCGTCGACGGCGCGATGTTCGCGCAGTCGCGCATCGGCATGAACGACATCTACACCGCGGCCGGGATCGTCGTCGGGTGGTACTTCGTGGTCACGGCGCTGTCGAGCGATGCGCGGCGCCCGTGGCTCTGGGTGCTCCTCGGTGGGATCGCTCTGGGCCTGGCGCTCGCGGCGAAGTGGGCCGCCGGCCCGGCGCTGCTGGCGGTCGGCCTGGTGTCCCTGTTCGTCACGGCGCGCGCGTTCGTCAACGGCAAGCCGGGACAGGGCGGCGCCTTCGATCTGCTGCGCTGGCGCGGGGCCAACGCGCTGTACCTCCTGTTGTGCTTCGTGGCGGTCCCGATCGCGATCTATCTCGTCTCGTACATCCCGTGGCTCGGTCTCGGCCACGGGATCTTCCAATCCGAGAATGGCTCGTGGTCGCTCATCGAGCTGCAGAAGCAGATGTACGCGTATCACTCCCAGCTCACCGCACCGCATCCCGCGGGCTCTCCGTGGTGGGCCTGGCCGCTGGACCTGAAGCCCGTGTACTGGGAGTACGAGCCCGCCGGCACTGATCGGTCGACCTATATCTACGACGCCGGAAATCTGGTGACGTGGTGGGCGGGGATTCCCGCAATGCTGTGGTTCGGCTGGCTCGCGTTCACCAGGCGAGCCTGGAACGTCGCCGTCGTCGTGCTCGCGTTCCTGACGCAGTATGCGGAGTGGCTCCCGGTGACGCGTGTGCTGTTCCAGTACCACTTCTTCACCGCGCTGCCGTTCTATCTGCTCGCCGTCGCGGCGGCCCTGGCGCTGCTGTGGCGCCGCGCGGACCGCCGGCGCTGGCTCGACGGCGCCGCAGCGGTCGCAGTATTCGTCGCCGGCGTCGTCGCGTCGGCGTGGCTGGTGCCGGTGGCGCTACCAGTCTGGGTCGGCGGGGCCGGAGCCGGCCTCGTGGCTCTCGGCTGGCGACCCGAGCGCCGACCGTTGCTCGCCGGCGTCCTCGTCGCCGGCGTGGTCGTGGGCGGCGCGCTGTGGTTCGTGTGGTTCTATCCGTGGCTGTCGGCGTTGCCGATCCCCGGCAGCCTCGCGGCGTACTACGTGTGGCTCCCGACGTGGCAGTACGGCTGCCAGTTCTATCCCACGTTCCGGTGCACGTGAGCGAGCTCGTGCACCGCATCGACGAGGGCTGGGGCACGTTCCGCGCGGCCGTGACGGCGCGGCGCGGCGGGCTCGACCAGCGGACGCCGGCCGGCTGGCGCTACCGCGATCTCATCGCGCATGTCCTGGGGTCGGAGGGCGAGACCGCGCGCCGCCTCGCGATCTTCCGCATCGACGGCGTCCAGCTCGAGCCGTTCTTCGCCGCGGACGAGCTCAGCGCCGAAAGCGTGGCCCGCTATTCGCGGCTCTCTGTCGGTGGTCTGCTCGACGAGCTCGATCGGACCCACCAGGCGTTGCTCGGCGAGGTGCGCGGTCTATCGGAGGCGCAACTCCGTCAGAACCGGTCCTGGGCCGAAGCGGTCGTAGCCCGGGCCACGTTCCGGCACTACGCCGAGCACGCCGGCGAGTGGTCTAGTGCGGGGTCTGCTGGCTGACGTAGAACATCGTCGACGCGATCGCGAGGAGCGCCAGGACAAACGTGGTCCACAGCACCACCAGGTCCCAGCGACGCCGCGGCGGCGCGGCGATGACAACCACCGCCGTGGCGTTGTCGCGGCCGCCTCGCTGCACGGCCTCGCTGACGAGGGAGTGCGCGGCGGTTTCGGCGTCGCCGCTCGACAGCAGCGGCACGATGTCCTGCGACTCGAGATGGATCGTGACGCCGTCGCTGCACAGAAGCAGACGGTCGCCGGCGCTGAGCCGCTCGACGAACACGTCTGGGTTCGCGCCACGCGGGTCCCCGGCGAACCGCGTGATCGAGCGGTTCACGCTGCCGGTGTGATCCTTCGTGATCTGCCGTAAGGCCCCCTTGCGGAGGACGTACGCGCGACTGTCCCCGAGGTTCCCGATAGCCGCCCGCCGTCCCTTGATCGCCGCGGCCACGAGCGTGGTCGCCGCGCCCTTGAGGCCTCTCTGCTCGGCCGTGCCGAGCACCGCCGTATTCGCCGACTTCATCGCCGCGACCAGATCCTTGGCCAGGTTCCTGCCGCCACCGTCGAAGTAGGCCCGCGCCAGCTCCGCGATCGCGGCCTCGCTGGCGACGTCTCCGCCCTGTGCTCCGCCGACGCCGTCGGCGACCGCGACGATGAGGGTGTCGCGCCTGCGCTCTACGAGGGAGCGATCCTCGTTGTGATCGCGGACCTTGCCGACGTCGGTCGCGGCTCCTGCTTCGTGACCCTTCATGGCCTCCCGGTCAGGCTACAGAGCGCGGCGAGACTCGACTCGAAGACGGGATCGTCCCGCGTGATCGAGAGCTCCTCGGCAAGCAGCTCGCCGACCTCCGGCTTCGGCAGGAAGACCACGCGGCGCAGGATCGAGGCGCCGTCCATGAGCACGTCGGTGTCGGCATGTGCGCTCCCGTCGTCGAGCCGCTTCACCACGAATTCGGCGTGGCGGTCGTGGTCCGCGAGGAGGCGCACGCCGGTCACATCACCCTCGTTCACGCCGCGCACGAACCGCGGCCGCAGGCGCACCCAGATCGGCGCGCCGTCGGCGCGCCGCATCCGGAACAGCATCCCGCCCGCCTCGCTCGGCGCCAGGTGCTCCTCCTCGCGCCACCCGAGCCGTGCCGCGAACCAACCCAGCAGCAGCAACGCCTGCGAGGGATGGATCGCGCGGCCGTCCATGTCGACGGCGAATCCGATGCGCACGCCGCTGACGCGATCGAGATACGGCCGCCACTCCGGGACGTCGAAGAACTGCGCCAGTAGCTCGCGCCACGGCGTCAACCGCGTCCAGTTCAGGTCGGTGAGCGCGAACGTCGGACCGGCCTCGACCAGCCTGGCCAGCGCCGGCAGCGTGAGCTCGGGGCGAACGAAATCGGCGGAGTCCACGACCAGCCGGCTGGCCACCGTCGAGAACGCGCGGAACAACGGTGTGAGCAGCGGCGGCGTCTCGGTCCACCACAAGAAGACCGGCAGGTCCGAGATCAGGAGCGGGATCACGATGCTGCGAAGCTGGTGCGCTGTGGCGGCACCGGACCGGACCACGATCTGCTCGAAGCAGATCTGAGCGCTCGTGCCTTCGGCCTGATGGCATCGCAGCACGATCCGTTCTTGGTCGTCGCCGTCGTGGAACACCACGATCGCGCGCGAGGGGTGCTGCTCGCCGAGGCGCGCGATCACGCGGGCCGCGCGCTCGGCGTGGACGCGCCGCTTGGCGTAGACCACGACGTTCATGACCGCGGCGCGCGCCGGCGGCGTGACGCCTTCGCGGGCGGCGGCTGATGCCCGGCGGCGCAGCGCCGCGAGGTGCCGCTCGGCCTCGGCGATCGTCGACACCTCGGCGCCCAGGTCGAGAACGCTCATGGGCGCCGCCAAGAACGACCGTCCGCTTCGATGAGCTCGTCCGCCTCGAGCGGCCCCCACGATCCGGCCTCGTACAGCGGGATGTCCGAAGTGCTCTGCGCAAAGGCCTCCAGGATCGGGTCGACGATCTTCCACTGCTCTTCGACCTCGTCGCGGCGCGTGAACAACGTGGCCTCGCCACGCAGCGCGTCGAGGAGCAGCGTCTCGTATGCGTCGGGAGCCTCGGCGATGAAGGACGCGCCGTAGGAGAAGTCCATGTTCACCGTTCGCAGACGCAGTCCCTGCACCGGCACCTTGGCGCCGAAGCGAAGCGTGATCCCCTCGTCGGGCTGGATCCGAAGGGCCAGGAGGTTCGGCTCGAGCGCACGTCCCTCTTCGCCGAACAGCTGATGCGGCGCACGACGGAACTGGATCGCGATCTCCGTGGTGCGCTTCGGCAATCGCTTTCCGGTGCGCAGATAGAACGGAATGCCTTCCCAGCGCCAGTTGTCGATGTAGGTACGCAGCGCCACGTAGGTCTCGGTGTTCGAGTCGGGCGGGATGCCTCGCTCTTGCCGGTAGCCCGCCACGGACTTGCCCTCGATGTACCCGGCGGCGTACTGCCCGCGCGCAACGGCGCGGGCGACCTCGGAGACGGAGTATCGCCGCACCGCGTGCAGCACCTTCACCTTCTCGTCTCGGACGGCGTCGGCCTCGAACGAGACCGGCGGCTCCATGCCGACGAAGGTGAGCAGCTGCAGCAGGTGGTTCTGCAGGATGTCCCGGACCGCGCCGGCCTCCTCGTAGTAGTCCGCTCTGCCGGTGACGCCGACCCATTCCGCCACGGTGATCTGGATGTGATCGACGT
>VBHP01000002.1:15445-59180 GCA_005881435.1 Chloroflexota bacterium
ACACCAGGATGTTCTGGACCGTCTCTTTGCCGAGGTAGTGGTCGATGCGGAAGACCTCAGGCTCGTGAAAGACGTGATACAGCGCCATCGACAGCCGCCTGGCCGATTCGAGGTCGCGACCGAACGGCTTCTCGATCACGATGCGCGACCACCCTTTGCCGCTCCGCGCCACGCCGTAGCTGCCGAGATCTTCGACGGTCGTGGCGTACACCGGCGGCGGGATCGCCAGATAGAAGAGCCGATTACCCGACGTGCCCGCGCTGGCGTCGAGCCGCGACAGATGCTCGCGCAGCGCGATGTAGCCGTCACCTTCGCCGAGCGATACGTAGGAGAGCTGCTCGGCGAAGCTGCGCCAGACCTCGTCGTTGATCGGCTGCGTCCGCGAGTTCGTCTCGACGGCAGTGCGCATCAGCGCTCGGAATTCGGCGTCGGTCGAACTTCCGCGCGCGGCGCCGACGACCTGGAACGAGACCGGGAGGAGACGCTGCAGTGCGAGGTTGTACAGCGCGGGCATGAGCTTCTTCCGGGTGAGGTCGCCGGTCGCGCCGAAGATGACCATGGCGCACGGATCGGGTGTTCGCGCCAGGCGGAGTCCCTCTCGCAGCGGGTTCTCCACACGGTCCCGGACGGCGCCTTCCACTACGTCTTCTTCTGTTCCTCGGTTCCGGATCGGACGTCGCCGTCATGTGAATCCGAGGCGGATCGCTCGACGGCGTGGCCGCCGAACTGGTTTCGCAGCGCCGCGGCGACCTTCATCGCGTACGAATCGTCCTGGCGCGAGGTAAAGCGCGCGAAGAGCGAGTGTGCCAGCACCGTCGCCGGCACGTCGTGATTGATGGCTTCGATCACCGTCCAGCGGCCCTCGCCGGAGTCCTGCACGTAGCCCTTGATCGCGGCGAGGTCCGTGCCCTCTTGCTCGAAGGCGCGCTCCGCCAGCTCCAGCAGCCACGAACGCACCACGCTGCCCTGATTCCAGACGCGTGCCACCTGCTGCAGGTCCAGACCGAACTCGCTGGCGTGGAGCAGCTCGAAGCCCTCGCCGTATGCCTGCATCATTCCGTACTCGATGCCGTTGTGGACCATCTTCACGAAATGGCCCGCGCCGGTTTTGCCGAAGTGGGCCCAGCCATTCGGCGGCGCGAGCGCGTCGAGCGCGGGCCGCAGGCGATCGACGGCGTCGGCATCGCCGCCGATCATCATGCAGTAGCCGTTTCGTAGACCCCAGATGCCGCCGGATACGCCGGCATCGACGAACTTCAAGCCCATTGCGCCGTACTTCGTGGCCCGGCGCATCGAATCGCGAAAGTTCGAGTTGCCGCCATCCACGAGGACGTCGCCCTTGGCGGCGCGCTTGGCGATCTCGTCGAGGGCGTGCTCTGTGGCGTCACCGGCAGGGACCATGACCCAGAGCGCGCGTGGCGGCTTCGTCTTCTGTAGCAGCTCGTCGATGCTGAACGCGGCGATCGCGCCCGCGGCCTCGGCCTCGCGCACCGGCTCGGGACTCCGATTCGAGGCCACCACGCGGTGGCCGGCGCGGACCAAGCGGAGCGCCATGTTCCCGCCCATGCGGCCCAGGCCATAGAAGCCGATCTCCACGCGCCCTCCTCGAGCGGCTAGCCGGGCCGGACCCTTTCGATTTGTCTTCCTCGAGCTGCCACGGTCAAATCGAAAGGGTCTGCTTCCGGTCGAGCACGCGCTTCGCCGCGCGCACCACGTCGGAGGCGGTGAGGCCGTAGTGCAGCATCAGCTCCTCCGGTGTGCCGGACTCGCCGTAGCGATCTCCGACGTCGACGAACTCGATCGGCACCGGCGCGGTCGCGGCCACCGTCTCGGCGACCGCCGAACCGAGTCCACCGGCATGCAAATGTTCCTCGGCGACGACGATCGCGCCGGTCTCACGCGCGGCTTTCGCGATCGCGTCCTCGTCGATCGGCTTGGTGCTGACCATGTCCAGCACGCGCGCGCGGAGGTTCTCCCTCGCCAGAACGTCGGCGGCGCCCACCGCGGCCGCGACCATCAACCCGTTCGCGATCAGCGTCACGTCGATGCCGTCGCGGACCTGGAGCGCTTTGCCGATCCGCACCTCCACGCCGTCGGCATAGACGATCGGGGCCTTCGGCCGGCCGGTCCGCACGTAGACCGGGCCGTCGTGCGCATATGCCGCGCGGATGGCGCTGCGCGTGCTCTTCTCGTCGGCCGGCACGAGGACCACGAAGCCGGCGAGCGCGCGCGTCGCCGCGACATCCTCGAGCGCCATCTGCGAAGGTCCGTCCTCCCCGATGGAGATCCCGGCGTGCGTGCCGACGCACTTCACGTTCAATCGCGGGTAGGCCACGGACATCCGCAGCTGCTCGTAGGCGTTGTTGATCAGGAACGCCGAGAACGACGACACGAACGCGACCTTCCCGCAGGACGCCAGGCCGGAGGCGATGCCGATCATGTTCGATTCGGCGATGCCGCAGTTGAAGAAGCGGTCCGGAAACTCCTTCATGAACTTGTTCGTATAGGTCGAGTTGTTTACGTCGCCGTCGATGACGACGATTTCTGCGTGCTCCTTGCCAAGGGCGACGAGCTCGTCGCCGAAGGCCTCGCGCGTGGCCGCGCCGAGCGGCGCGTCGGTACCGACGAGATTCGTCATCGCGACAGCTCCGCGAGGGCGCGCTTCGCCTCGTCCGCGGTCAGGGCCTTGCCGTGATGCCCGAGCGGCCCTTCGATGAAGGAGACGCCCTTGCCCTTGACGGTGTGGGCGACGACACACTGGGGTCGCCCCTCCGAGGACCGCCGCGGCACAGCCAGCGCTTCGTGCACCGCGGTCAGGTCGTGACCATCGATGTCGACAGCGATCCAGCCGAAAGATTCGAACTTCGCGGCGATCGGCTTGGTGTTCATGACCTTCTCGATGGAGGCGGTCTGCTGGAAATCGTTGTTGTTCACGATCAGCGTCAGGTTGGAGAGGTTGAATTGCACCGCGGCCATCGCCGCCTCCCACACCTGGCCCTCCTCGATCTCGCCGTCGCCGGTCATCACGAACACGTGGTAGTCCTTGCCGTCCAAACGGCCGGCCAGCGCGTGGCCGATGCCGATCGAGAGTCCCTCGCCGAGCGAGCCGGTCGAGGCCTCGACGCCGGGGACTTTCCGCATGTTCGGATGGCCTTCCAGCGGTGACCCGAACTTGCGCAGCGTGTTCAGCTCCGCGGTCGGGAAGTACCCAGCTTCGGCCAGCACCGCGTACAGCAGCGGTGCGCCATGACCTTCGGACAGGATGAAGCGGTCACGGTCCGGCCACCGCGGTCGCTTCGCGTCGTACCGCAGGATGCCGCCGAAGTACAACGCGACGGCGATCTCCACGCCGGATAGGGAGGTCGTCGGATGTCCCGACCCCGCCGCGGTGGTGCTCTCGATGATCTCGCGCCGGATGCGGAGCGCGCGTTCGCGCAGGACCTCGAGATCGATCGCTGGACGCGTCGTCACTCCCGCCACGTCAATGACCTCCGCCTCAACTGAAGTCTCGCACAGCCTTCTCCAGCCGCGTCTGGCGTGCCATCGCCGCGGCGAACCGCTCCCGCAGCGCGACTCGCGGCGCGAAGATCCTGCCGCGAGGCGTCGCCGCGGCGCCGATGTCGGCCAGCGTCCCGAGGCGCTCCAGAGCCACGATCGCCGCTCCGCGCGCGGACCCCTCACCGGCGGCGCTGGCGATGACCGGCCTGCCGATCACGTCGGCGCAGAGCTGGATGAGGCGCGGCCGAGCCAGGCCGGTGCCGCCGCCGGCCACGATCGTCGCCACTCCCGGAAGCGCCGCATCGACGAGCGTCGCCACGAGACCGATGCGATACGCCACGCCCTCGAGCATCGCCTGCGCGATGTCCAGCTCGGAGGTCCCAAGCCCCATGCCGGCGATCGCCGCCCGCGCCGCGTCGTTCCAGGAGGGGCTGCGATCGCCGGCGAGGAGCGGCAGCGCAGTCAGTTCGTGTGCGTCGGCCTCGCGTGCCAGCGCCGCTTCCAGGTCGAGCTTCGGGAAGCGCTGCGCGAGCCAGGTCAGCACGTTGCCGACGTTCGACACTGCGCCGCCGGCGCAGGCGCGCGTGGCGTCCAGCCGGTACGTCCAGCCACCGCGGACGACCGGCGGCTCGACGGTCGGGTACACCACGCGCAGCGCGCCGGAGGTGCCGAGCGTCAGTGCGGCCTCGTCGCGACGGACCGCGCCGGCGCCGACATTCGCGCACGCGCCGTCGCCAAGGGCCGGCAGCCAGGGAACGGCGGCGAGCGCGGGCCACCGCTCCGCCGCGCGTCGGCGGAGATCCCGTAGGGCCGCATCGTCGATCGGCGACAGTGCCGCGGACGGGATGCGCAGGTGCTCGAGCATCTCGCGATCCCACGTCCGCGCGCGCTGCTCGTACAGACCCGTTGCCGACGCCACGCTGTGCGAGACGCGCAGGGCACCGAACAGTTGAAGGTAGAGGTACTCACCGAACGACAGCCACCGGGCCGTGCGCCGGAACGACTCTGGATCCGCGTCGCGAAGCCACGACAGTTTCGCTGGCAGGTACGACGCATGAAGCATGCAACCCGTCCGCGCGTGCACGGCGATCTCGTCGAGCTCCTTGCGCAACCGAGCCGCGGCGGAGCGCGGGCGCGCATCGGCCCACGTAATCAGGCGCGTCGTAGGCCGGGCGCGATCGTCGATGCCGAGAAGCGAATGCCAGAACGTGCATACCGACACTGCCTGTATCTCGGCGGCACGCCTGCCGGCACGCCGCACGGCGATGTCGATCACGCCGAAGACCGACCGCGTCAACGCCTGCGGATCGAGCGTGGCCTCACCCTCCCCCGAAGTTCGCACTGCGTGTTCGGCCCGCGCGATGCACACGCCGATCGGTCGGGCGCGACGATCGAACACGAACGCGCGGACACCGGACGTGCCGATGTCGATGGCCAGGACCAGCGGTGCCTCAGCCTCGCGCAATCCGATCGCCAGCGGTTCGCGGATCATCGCCAGGATCGTGACATCAACGGCGTGACCGGACGCGCAATCCGGACGCGTCGTCGTGGATACTCGCGGCGTGCGTGTCGGCATCCAGCTGCCGGAGGTCGAACGCGTGGTCCGGTGGCGCGAGGTCGCGGCCATTGGCCGCGCCGTCGAACACTCCGGCTTCGATTCGATCTGGCTCGGCGACCACATGCTCTACCGCGATGAGCGGCGGGGCGAGCGCGGTCCATGGGATGCCTGGACGCAGCTCGCGGCGCTCGCGGCGGTGACGACGCGGGTCCGGCTCGGGCCGCTGGTGGCGGCGGCTCCGTTCCACGCCCCCGGGATCCTGGCGCGCATGGCCGCGTCGGTCGACGAGGTCAGCGGCGGCCGGCTGGTGCTCGGCATCGGCGCGGGCTGGAATGAGACCGAGTTCCGCGGGTTCGGCGTTCCGTTCGATCGCGTGGTGTCGCGATTCGAGGAGTCGTTCACGATCGTGCGCCGGCTTCTGGCCGGCGAGCACGTCACCTTCGCCGGCCGGTTCTACAGCGTCGAAGACGCCGTGCTGCTGCCACCTCCGGCGCGGGCGATCCCCTTGATGATCGGCTCGGACGGCGCGCGCATGTTGTCCATCGCGCTGCCGCACGTCCGCGCCTGGAACGCCTGGTACGCGTGGTACGGCAACACCGCCGCGGGCTTCGCGGCAAAGAACGCGGAGATCGACGCCGCCTGCCGCGCGGCAGATCGCGATCCTGCCGCGGTAGAGCGCAGCGCCTGCGTGCTCGTGGCCGTCGACGGCGGCGCCGGCGAGCGGCCGCACGACGTGCCCGCGGTCCGCGCTCCGGAGCTGGCGTCGCACCTCGCCGCGCTCGGCGAAGCTGGGGCGAGCGAGGCCATCCTCGTGCTCGACCCGATCACCGAGACCTCTGTCCGCGAAGTCGCGCACCGCCTGAACCGCCGATAACGGCGCGCACGCGCGGCTACTATACGAAGCGGAGGGAATCGTGGAACTGATCGTCGGCATCGTCATCGTCGTTCTGCTCGCCGTCGTCATCATCGGCGCGTACAACCGCCTGGTCACGCTCCGGCAGCGAGTGAGCGAGGCGTATTCGGACATCGACGTCCAGCTCAAGCGGCGGCACGACCTGATCCCGAACCTGGTCGAGACCGTCAAGGGCTACGCGGCCCACGAGCGCGGCGTCTTCGACGAGGTGACTCAGGCCCGCGCGAATGCCATCGCCGCCGGCTCCGCGGCACCGGCGCAGCGAGCCCAAGCCGAGAACATGCTTACCGGCGCGTTGCGATCGCTGTTCGCGGTCGCGGAGGCCTATCCGCAGCTGCAGGCAGTCCAGGAGTTCAAGGATCTTTCCGAGAACCTGACCGCGACCGAGGACAAGATCGCGTTCGCGCGACGCTTCTACAACGGCTCGGTGCGCGACTACAACACCGCGCTGCAGACGTTCCCGACGGTGGTCTTCGGCTCGATGTTCGGGTTCAAGCCGTCCGAGTACTTCGAGGTCACCGAAACGGCGGAGCGTGAGGTCCCGCAGGTCAAGTTCACGTAGGACGCTGACGCACCAGGCCCAATGCAAGCACCGGCGCATCTGTCGATCTACGACGCCGCCGATTCGAACCGGCGGCGGACGATCCTGCTCGTCGCGATCTTCATCGTGTTCATCGCCGTCCTCGGCTACGCGCTCGGAGACCTCTGGTCCGGGAACACGACCGGTGGCCTGGTCGTGTTGCCGTTCGCCTTCGGCGTCTCGGCGGTCTCGGCGCTGGCGTCGTACTACGCCGGCGACAAGGTCGTGCTCGCGGTATCGCACGCGCGGCCGGTGACCGAGAAGGAGGAGCCCGTCCTGCACAACGTCGCTGAGGCGCTGGCGATCGGCGACGGCCTGCCGAAGCCGGCGCTGTACCTGATCGAGGACACCGCGCCGAACGCCTTCGCCACCGGCCGCGATCCGCAGCACGCCTCGATCGTCGTGACCCGGGGCTTGCTACAGAAGATGGATCGCACCGAGCTCGAGGGCGTGCTGGCGCACGAGATGTCCCACGTCAAGAACCTGGACACGCGTCTGATGCTCGAGGTCGCGGTGCTGCTCGGCATGGTGGCATTGCTGGCCGACTGGATCCTGCGCACGATGTGGTGGGGTGGCGGCAGGCGCGACCGACGCGACCGCGGAGGCGCCGGCGGGATCCTGATCATCATCGGGCTGGTGCTCGCGATCCTCGCCCCGATCATCGCGCAGCTGATGCAGCTCGCGGTCTCGCGCCAGCGCGAGTACCTGGCCGACGCCTCGGGCGCGCTGCTGACGCGCTATCCAGCCGGTCTGGCCAACGCCCTGCGCAAGATCGCGGCGGATCCCGAACCGCTCGAGGTCGCGAACAAGGCCACCGCGCCCCTGTACATCGCCAATCCCCTGCACGACGCGCCGCGCGCGTTCGACAATCTCTTCAACACGCATCCGCCGATCGAGGAGCGGATACGGCGTCTCGAAGCGATGGGCTAGCCGTCACCGCGGCCGATGTCGCGCGCGCCTTCGAGCGCGCGGTCGGACGGCGGCCGGATCGCGTCGAACGGTTGCCCCGTGGCTACGCCAACATCACCTGGCTCGTCGCGACCGACGCCGGCCGATTCCTGTTGAAGATGCCGCCGCGCGGCGCGCCGCGCGTCGAGCGCACGGTCAGGGTCACGGCCGCGGCCCAGGCCGCAGGGGTGCCGACGCCGCGCGTCGTGCGGCACGACAGCAGCGGCATCGACCTTCCGCCGTTCTGGATCCAGGAGCACATCGAAGACGCCGAGGACGCCGAACGTCTGTGGCCGTCACTCGATGCCGACGAGCGAGACAGTCTTGGCCGCGAGCTCGGAACCGTCGTCGCGACGCTGCACCGGACGCCGTATCGGGACAATGTGCGACCGCTGCCGGAGGTGGTCAGGGGACGTTTTGACGGCGTCATCACCCGTGCGCGGGAGGTGGGTGAGCTCGATGAACGCACCGCGCAGCGGATCGCTCGCGTCGTGAGCGAACGAGTGCCGATGCTCGCCGCGGTCGAGCGCCGCCTGTGCCATACCGACCTCTACCTGGAAAACGTTCTCCTGAAGCGGGTGAACGGCCGACAGCGGTTCGCCTCGCTCCTCGATTTCGAGCACGGTCTGGGGACCGATCCGGCGGAGGACTTCGTGAAGCTCGCGTGGTGGAACTTTGAGACTCATCCGGAGTTGCGCGCGCCATTCTTCGCCGGCTATGGCGATCCCACTCGACACGGCGCCGACTTCGAATCGCGGCGCGAGCTCTTCTGCCTCTACTACATCGTCGCTTCGCTGGGCTACTTCTCCGCTCGCGGGCTGGTCCAGGATCCCGTGCGTCCGTGGATGCGCGCCGATGACGCGCGCGAGCTGCAGTTCGCGCGCGATCGCCTCCAGCGCTGGGCTGGCGGCGGCGCCGCATGCTGAAGTCGACGCGCGACGTCGCATGGTTGCTCGTCGCGGCGATCGGGATCGGTTTCCTGATGTCGCGCTTCGTTCCCGCGCGGTTTGGACCCGCGAGCACACCGACGCCGATCGCGGCCAGTCCGACTCCGTTCGCGTCCCCGACGCCGCCGAGTGACGACCCGCGCGTATGGGCCCAGCCGATCGTCGCCGGTTGCGCCGGAGACGCGGCCGACGCTTACCTCGTGTCTTTCGGCGGCGGCATCGCGCGGTTCGACGGGCAGTTCTGGTATCTCGTCGACGACACACTCCGCACGCTCCGCACCGTGACCTGCGTCCCCGGTCTGGCGATCGCGGCCGGAGACGGTTCTCGACTCGTGCGCATCGATCCGAGCGCGCTGACCGTCTCACCCGAGCTGCCGCTCGGGGCGGAGGACGTCTACGCCATCGAAGCGCTCAATGCCGGTTCGATCGTCATGGCCGGCAGCGCTCTGACCATCCGTCTTTTCGTCAACGGTCACTGGGAGCAGATCGGCGGAGGCGGCGCCGACGTTCAGGCCTGGCGGGCGATCCTGATGCGTTCGGCCAAGGAGATCTGGTTCGCCGGAGACGACGGTTCGCTGGTGCTGTTCGACGGGAAGCAGTTCGTCGACCGCTCCATCACCAAGGGTCCGCGGTTCACGGCCCTGTCGCCGCTCGGCAGCGATGTGCTGGTCGGCGCCGAGGATGGCAGCCTCTACACCGTGTCAGCGGCCGCCGCGCCACATGTCGTCGGTCACGCCAAGGGCGCGGTCAAAGCGCTGGCGCCGGACGGCACGGGGGCGTACGTGCTCGCGGACGATCTCACCAGGTTTGGGACAGCGACGCCGGCGCCGCGCGACGCCGACCTGGCAGCGAACGGACTCTCCTGCACGGTGATCAACATGTTCACGAACGTCCGCGGTGAGCTGTGGCTCATCGCGAGGGACGGGGGCCGGGCCGGCGTGGCGCGCTACGACGGCGTCTGGACGAAGTGGGGGCATTGCTAGCCGCGGGTTCGAGGTGACGCCGACGATGTCCCGCGGAATGCCCGAGCAGATCTGACGGCCAGTACGGCGACCGTCTCGCGGCGAACGCGCTCTCCGGGAGTGCGCGCAGCGTGGCCAGGACCTCGCGATGCACGGCGCGATGCGTCGCCACGACCTCGCGCGCGGACTTGCGGTGCCAGGTGTGATAGAGCTTCGCATTCGCCGCCATCCCGTCGAGCCCCCGGTACGGCGCGGGCCGTCGCTCGCCACGCAGGGAGCGCGCCGTAAATCGCTTCCAGACCACGATGTGCGCGAGCGCGTCCTTCACCGTCCACGGCTCGCGCCTCGTCCGCTTGAATGCGGGCTGCCGCATCGCGGCCGGCGTCAGACGGCGCACGGCACGATCGAGGGCGCGGTACTCCTCCTCCACTCTGGCGATGACGTCGGCACGCCGAGGCTGCACCCGCCGCATCGGCCGAGGCTAGCAGCGGGTCAGGCTAGGGAATGTTCGACACCATACGTGTCGTGAAATAGGAGAGGAGCCACTCGGTCAGCAGGCTTCCGCGGTTTCGCACCCCGAGGAGCTGGGTCAGGTAGTTCACGCGCCAGACGGTCCAGGCAGGAAAGCCGGCAAAGACGACATCCCTGGGCATCGTCAGGAACAGAAAGCGACGCAGCCGGGCTCCGGCCGATGTGCGTCCGAGCGCGACGAGGTCGCCCTTGTCCTTGTGCACGTATGGTTCGGTCGGCTCGCCGCGGATGAGGTGGACGAGATTCGCCGCGAGCGCTGGCGCCTCGAGAACGGCGACCTGCGCCAGCTGCGCCAGCGGTCTGCCCTGCCATTCCACGTACGCGGCGTCGCCGATGGCGAGGAGATCGTCCCGCCCGGCCACGCGGAAGGTGCCGTCCACGACCAGACGTCCTTTCACCTGCGGCAGATCGAGCGAGGTCACGCACGCCGCCGGCCCAGACGATGGTGCTGGCGCGCAGCTCAGGGCCGGTCTTGGTGCGCACCGCGCCGTCCACGACCTCGCTCACCGGCGTGCGGAGCCTGACGTCGACGCGCAACTCCTCGAGCCGCCGCGCGGCGACGCGTCCGAGGCGCTCGTCCATCGTCGCCAGCACGCGCTCGCCGGCATCGAGGAGCGTGATGCTTGGATCGCGGTCGATGTCGATGTTGGCGTAGCTGCCGCGCAGCGAGTGGTCGAAGAGGTCGCGCATCGAGGCCGACAGCTCCACGCCGACGGGACCGGCGCCGATGACGATGAACGTCAGCAGACGCCGTCGCCCCTCGGGGTCGGGCAGCACGTCGGCGCGCTCGAAGCTGGTCAGGATGCGGCGGCGAACCTCCTGGGCTTCGGCGAGGTACTTCATGCCGAGGGCGTGCTCACGAACACCGGGAATGCCGTAATCGTTCGTCACGCTTCCCGCGGCGAGGACCAGGCGGTCGTACGGAATGCGGCCGTCGGCCGTGTCGACGGCGTGCGCCTCGAGGTCGATCCGCTCGACGTTCGTCTGCACGAAGCGGTACTTCGCTTCCCGCACGATCGTCTGCCGTAGCGGGTAAGCCACCGCGTGCGGCGGTAGCTCCCCGGTCGCGACCTGATACAGCAGCGGTGTGAAGAGGTGGTAGTTGTTGCGGTCGAGGAGCGTGACGTCCGCCTCGCCGGGCCGCAGGCGCCGCTCCAGGGCACGGACGAGATGAAGGCCGCCGAAGCCGCCGCCGACTATCACGATGCGGTTCGAGGTCACCCGGCCGAATCCTAGTGCCAGAATGAGAGCCAATTCCCGCGCCTACTTCAGGAGGTGGGACGCATATGCGCATTCGATCTCTCGCGGTCGCAGCGCTCGCCGCGCTGCTCGTCACGGCCGCCTGTGGCGGCGGGGGGCCGGGCGCTGCCCCGACAAGCAACGTGCCCGACACCATCATCGTGCGCGCCGCACTGCCGTTGACCGGTGCGGATGCGACGCCCGGTGGCTTTTTCAAGAACGCGTACGAGCTTTACGTCAAACGCGTCAACGACGCCGGCGGGCTCAACGTCGGCGGCAAGAAGGTCAAGATCGACTTCAAGATCGAGGACAACAAGAGTGACGCACAGACCAGCGGCCAGCTCTACGAGAAGTTCGTCACTCAGGACAACGCCGACTTCCTCCTTGGTGGATACAACACCACGAGCGTGACCCAGGAGGTAAAGGTGGCGAATCGCTTGAGCGCGCCGTACGTCGGTAGCGGCGGCGCCTCGAGCTCGATCTACGTCGACAACAAGTGGGCCTTTGGCACCCTGGCGTCGATCCAGAAGCTCTCCGGCACGCAGCTCGCGTTCATCAAAGATCAGCAGGACGCCGGGAAGCTGCCCAAGCCGCTGAAGATCGCCGTGGCGTACGAGAACTCATCGCACGGCAACGAGTTCCTGCAGGGCATCAACGACGGCGCGAAGGCCAGCCCCGACCGCTACACGGTCGTGTTCTCCTCGGCGTTCGATCTCTCGGGCAAGGACTACACCAGCCTGCTGAACCGCGTGAAGGACGCCGCCGCCGACGCGTTCATGGTGGACGCGCGGGTCGGCGACATGATCACGATGCAGACGCAGTACGCGCAGCTGGGTCTGTACCACAAGTACCTCACCTACGGGCCGCGCGGACCCGAGCAGCAGGCGCGCGACCAGCTCAAGGCGCAGGGCGACTACATCATCGCCGCGACGTGGTTCGATGGGCTGATGCCCGGCGACAACGTCAAGAAGTTCACCGATCTGTGGACCGCGGCGGGTCTGAAGAGCAGCGCCTCCTGGTTCGAGGCCGGCGCATGGGAGGCCGCGCGGATCCTCTTCAGCGCGATCGAAAAGGCCGGCACCGTCGACAAGCAGAAGGTGCACGACACGATCATGAGCACGACGTGGGACAACTCGATCTTCCCCGGCGGCGCGATCAAGTTCGGCACCACCGGGCAGGCCGACAACGACTACGTCATGACGCAGAACACGCCAAACGGCGCGCACATCCTGATCTGGCCAAAGACGTTGGCGACGGGAGCGGCGACGATCCCGATCCCGAAGAAGTAACCGTTTCATACGCAGAAACCGTGAGCGCCCCCGGCCGTTCGGTCGGGGGCGCTCCGTGTCCGCGCGGTAGGCTTCCGTGATCGAAACGCTGGTGCGCGTCGTCGAGGCCTTCATCAGCGCACTGATGGTCGCCGGGTTGTACGCGACGATGTCTTACGGGCTCGCGCTGATCTACGGCGTGATGAAGATCATCAACCTCGCCAACGCCGGCATCATGATGCTCGCCGCATTCACCACGCTGGTGCTGTGGCAGACAACTGGACTCGATCCGCTCGTCCTAGTGGTCGTGGTCGCACCGCTGTTCTTCGTTGTCGGCGCCGTCCTCGAGGTCGTGGTAGTGCGCCGCGTCTCGGCCGCGGCGCCGATCGTCTCGCTGCTGCTGCTGTTCGGGACGTGGCTGGTGATGCAGGCGTTCGCCAACCTCATCTTCGGCGGCGACGTTCGCGGCGTCCGACCCGCCTATATCGACAGCGTCGTCCACGTCGGCGACGTCACCTTGGCCTACAACCGGATCTTTGTCTTCGTCGCGGGCGCCGTCATCCTGGTGCTGCTGGAGCTCTTCCTGCGCGGCACGTTCCTCGGCCGGGCGATCCGAGCGCTGGCGCAGGACCGCGAGGCGTGTGCCCTCGTCGGCGTGGATACAAAGCGGGTGTCGATGGTCGCGTTCGGCCTCGGCAGCGCGCTCGCTGGCGCGGCCGGATGCCTGCTCACGCTCGTATTCCCCTTCGATCCGACCAATCCGTTCGGTGTGCTACAGCTGAAGTCGTTCACGATCATCGTGCTCGGCGGGCTCGAGTCCATCATCGGCGTCGCGTTCGCGTCGTTCCTGCTGGCGCTCGCGGAGAACCTGACGGTGACGCTGTCACGACCACAGCTCGAGAACCTGGTGTCGTTCGTGGTCCTCGTCGTGGTGCTGGTGGTGATGCCTGGCGGTCTCGCCGCGCTCCTGCGGCGTCGGAGGCTGGCGTGACCGAACGACTCCGCCGCATGGATTGGGCGCACGACCGCGGTGCGCAGATCGTAGTGGTCCTGCTGGTGGCGGTCGTGCTCGCGGCGATCCCGACGAACGAGCGGCAGTACGCGAACCTGATCCGCATCACCTTCCTGGTGTTGTGGTACGCGATCATGGCTGGCGCCTGGAACATCATCGGGGGTTACGCCGGACAGGTGTCGTTCGGGCACGCCGCATTTCTCGGCACCGGCGCCTACGTCACCGGCACGCTGTGGCAGACCTTCCACATCGACCCGCTGCTCACCCTCCCCATCGCCGGGCTCGCCGCGGCGCTGTACTCGGTGATCGTCGGCGCGCCGACGCTCCGGCTGCGCGGCCCGTACTTCGCGATCGCCACCATCGGTGTCGGCGAAGCGACGCGCCTGTTCGTCTCGAACATCGACGACATCACCGGACAAGTCATCACGCACGGCGTCACCGGTATCTCCTTGCCGAACTACGACCCAGCGAAGGTCCACTACGCCACGGTGGCCGTCTTCGTCGTGGTGATGATCACGACGATCCTGATCCGCGAAGGTCGCTTTGGCCTCGGCCTCTTCGCCATCAACATGGATCGAGACGCGGCCGAGACTTCGGGCGTTCCGACGGCGCGGCTCCAGGTCCTGGCGTTCGCGATCTCGGCGTTCTTCACCGCCTGCGCCGGCTCGCTCTATGCCGCGCGCCAGCAGTTCCTGGACCCGACGACGATGTTCGGCTTCGACAAGTCCATCCAGGTGGTGCTGATGCCGGTGGTCGGCGGCCTCGGGACCGTCTGGGGTCCGGTCTTCGGGGCGCTGCTGTTCGGCGGCGTGCAGGATCAGATCAGCTCGTTGACGCGCAATCCGTATCTGCCGCAGCTGATCTACGGGTTGCTGCTCGTACTCGTGGTGCTGTTCGAGCCTCTGGGGGTCGCGGGTTTGCTTGGCCGCGCGTCATCCGCGGGGCGCGCCTTCGTCCGGCCGCGGCGGGAGACGACGGTCTGATGGCCGACAGTGCGCTCCTCGCCGGCCGGGCCGTGGTGAAGCGGTTCGGGGGTCTCGTGGCCGTGAACGCCGTCGACTTCGAGGTGCGTCGCGCGGAGATCTTCGGGCTCATCGGACCGAATGGCGCGGGCAAGACCACGTTGTTCCGCTGCATCTCCGGCATGTATGCGCCGACCTCGGGATCGATTCGGCTCCGCGGCAAAGAGATCGGCGGCCTCGCGGCGCACGTGGTGTGCGCCCGCGGCGTGGTCACCACGCATCAGATCGTGCGCCCGTTCCTGGAGATGAACGTGCGGCGCAACGTTCTCGTCGGCGTGCTCTACGGCAGGAGCGGGCTCCGCGGCGCGCGCGCCGACGCCGAGGTGCAGCGCATCCTCGAGTTCACTGAGCTCGCGCCGCACGAGCACATCGCCGCGAAGTCGCTCACGCTCGCACGACGCAAGCGTCTGGAGGTCGCCCGGGCCCTCGCGACCAGGCCGGACGTGCTGCTGCTCGACGAAGTCGCCGCCGGCCTGAACCCGACTGAGAGCGCTCGAATGGTCGAGCTCATCCGCCGCATCCGCGACGCCGGCGTGACCATCGTCATGGTCGAGCACGTGATGAAGGCGATCATGTCCGTGTCGGATCGGATCATGGTCATGGACCTCGGCGCCAAGATCGCCGAGGGTGCTCCCGCCGAGATCGCGAAGGATCAGCGCGTGATCAAGGCGTACCTGGGACAGGAAGCCGTGGCCTAGGGTGGCGCTCCTGGAGGTCCGCCAGCTGACCGCGTTTCACGGCGACGTCCAGGCGCTCTGGGATGTGTCGTTCGAGGTGGCCGAAGGCAGCATCACGACCCTCCTGGGCTCGAACGGCGCCGGCAAGACCACGACGCTTCGCACCATCTCCGGCATCCTCCCGCCGCGAGACGGAGAGATCCGGCTCGGCGGGGAGCGCATCGATGGCGTGCCGCCGCATCGCATCGTCGACATGGGCGTCGTCCAGGTTCCCGAAGGCCGAAAGCTGTGGCCGAACCTGTCCGTGCAGGAGAATCTCGTGCTCGGCGCCTATGGCCGCCGCGGGCGACCGGAGCGCGCTCGGACGCTGCGGAGCGTGTACGAGCTGTTCCCGCGCCTGGCCGAGCGCCGCTCGCAGCTTGCGGGCACGCTCTCCGGCGGGGAGCAGCAGATGGTCGCGATCGGGCGCGGGCTGATGGCACGTCCGGTGGTGCTGATGCTCGACGAGCCGTCGTTGGGCCTTGCTCCGATCCTGGTCGATGAGGTCTTCCGGGTCATCCGCGAGATCGCGGCTCAGCGCGCGACGGTGCTGCTGGTCGAGCAGAACGTGCATCGCGCGCTGCAGATCGCCGACACGGCATCGGTGCTGGAGAACGGGAGGGTCGTTCTGGCCGGGCCGGCGAAGCAGATCGCCGGCGACGCCAAGGTCCAGACCGCGTACCTCGGCTTGTGACCGCCCGGCGCTACGGCGCCTGATTGCGCTGGCGATCCGCGAACTGCGCCAGCTCGTACGGCGAGAGTCCGTAGAAAAGCGAGCCGCGCGTGTCGACGAGGGTGCCGCCGACAATGAAGGCATCCTGGGCGGTGAGCACGACCTCGTAAGTGCCGCCCTGCTCGATCAGGGTTGGTTTCGCCACGTTCGACCACGGCACATCGCGATCGAAGAAGGGCAGCAACGCGCGCGTATGCACCCCTTCGGCATCGACCAGGACACGTTCGCGTCCGGATGGCAGGAACACCAGCACCGCGATGGCCACGGCGATCCCAAATTCGCGCGTGTGCAGCAGGACGTGCGCCGCGACGAGGCGAGCGATCCGCGCACGCAACCGCGGCGGCGGATTCCAGCCGGCGATGGCACCCCTCGCCCAGAGGATCAGGTCGCGCCCCGCGGCCGCGCGCATGATGGCGCGGCTGAGGATCATGCCGCCGGCGACGGCCACGACCAGGGCACGCGGATCGAGCGACGACAACCGCGGATAGATCAGGAAGGTGTCCGCTCCGATCGCCGAGCCGCCTCGGAACGGCACGACGACGAGGCCCGGCACTACGATCGCCAGCACCACGGCGGCGAGGACGGCGATGAGGATCACCAGCAGCGGCAGCGACTGATCGTCGCGCTCGCGGAAGCGGTACTTCGTGTCTGCCTTGCCGTCACTCAGCGTGCGGGTGAGTTTGTCGCGCGGCGGCGCGCCACCGCTGGCGTCGAGCACGATCTCGGCAAAGACCGGAGCGAGCGCCGGCTCCTCCACACCGTCAACGGTCGGGACGACGATCAACGGCGTCTTCTCGCCACGAGCTTCGATCAGCACGCGTCCGGCGCGCGCGGTCACGGCGCGCACGCTCTCCCAGCCGATCATGCGTTTTCCGAGCTGCACGTGATCGCTCCACAGCTCGAGTGGCAGCGTCCGCATGCCTGCAGCGACGCTGTGCACGTATACGAGCTTGGCGTCCGGGCTGGGAACGAACAGCGGAGCCGGGGGCGCGGGTGGCCGCGGTTCCGCCCGCGGCTTCGGCGCTGGCTGCTGCTTCGGCGCCGGCTGCTGCTTCGGTGCCGGCTGCTGCTTCGGTGCCGGCTGTTGCTTTGACGCCGGCTGCTCCTTGGCTTCGACGCGCGGCTTGCCCTTGGAGCGCTTCTGTTCTTGGGCGCGCTTCTTCTCGTCGGCGCGCTGCTGTTCCGCAGCAAGCTTTTCGTCCGCGCGCCGCTGTTCCTCTGCGCGCTTTTCTTCGGCGCGCTGTCTCTTGTCGGCGTGCTCCTTTTTTTCCGGCCGCTCCTTCTTCTCCGAGCGCTGCTTCTTTCCAGAGCGCTCTTTCGACTTGGAGCCCGGAGCGGAAGCCGGAGACTCCGTTGTGTCCACCGAGCCGATGAGCGCGGCGAGTCGGGGATCGATCGCCGAACGGTTGACCGGCGCTGGGGGCGGCCGCTTCGCGACCGGCGTCGGCGCGGGCGCCTCGACCGGCGCGGAAGCGGGAGGCGGCGGTGCCGGTGACGCCTCGGGCACGGGAGGGGCCGCGGCCGGCGGCGGAACGAGCCCCAGCGCGATCAGACGCGGGTCGACTGTCTCTTCCGCTTGCACGATTTCCGAACGAGGCTACTGCCTGGGTGTGACGAAATTAGGTACCAATGTGCCGTCAGCCTGAGCCGATCGCGCTAGACGCGGCCGTAGTCGATCGGCGACGGCTCCGGTACCCGCCGCGTGGCGGGCTCTTCGCGGCCGTAACGCGCGAGGACCTCCTCGTACAGCTCGGCCAAACGTTTGGTCACGTGTTCCCAGTCGTAGTCGGTGGCGCGTACGACGCCGGCCTCGCCCATACGCGCACGAAGTTCCGGATGCTCGACCAACCGCTCCAGCGCATTCGCGAGCGCGTCGGCGTCTTTCGGCTCGACCAGGAGCGCCGAGATGTTGCGCTGCACCACGTTCTTGTAGCCGTGGATGTCGCTGGCGACGATCGCGCGTCCGGCAGCCATGGCCTCGAGCAACACGATCCCAAACGACTCACGCCCGGTCGACGGGGCGCAGAAGACATCCGCGGTCTTGTAGAAGCGGCGCTTGTCTTCTTCGCTCACGCGTCCGGCGAAGAAGACGTCCCCCGCGCGCTGGGCACGAAGGTACGCGCGGACCGCCGGCAACTGCGGTCCGCTGCTGCAGACGATGAGCCGCACGTTGGCATGTCGCGACTTGAGCCGCGCGTATGCCTGCGCCAGGGTGAGCAAGCCTTTGCGCGGCTCGGCTCTGCCGACGAACAGGATGTTCACCTTGCCGTCCCGGAATTCGGGGAACGGCCGCGCGCGCTGGAAGGCGTCGACCTCCACCCCGTTGGGGATGATGTGGTAGTCGCCGGGGAAGTACTGCGTGATGAAATGCCGCGCCGCGGTCGAGACCGCGATCTTCGAATCGATGCGATTCCAGTACGGCCTCAGGAACGGCCGCCCGAGCCAGTACGACAGGGAAAAGCCGCCGAAGGCGTGGAAGGTGGCGAGGTGCGGACAGGTCGCGCTGTCGATCAGTTGAAAGGACAGGAAAGGAACGAACGGCTCGTGGTGGTGGAGGATGTCGAACCGCTCGCGCTGCAGGACGCGGCTCACGAGCCACTCCAGCCGGAGCGACAGCGTGATCCTGCCGATGCTCCCGTTGTACGGGATGGCGATGGCCTGGCCGATCTGGATGACGTCCTGCGCCGGTGGATCGTCGCCCCACGGCGCGGTAAGGATGCGCACCTCGTGCCCCATCTGCCGCAGATGCTCGTAGGTGTGCCGAATGTGATCGTTCGCGCCACCGGGTCGGGGGTAGGCGTAGGGGCTGACGATCCCGATCTTCATCGCTAGCCCTCCCACCGCCGGCCGCGCGCCTTTTGCACCGGTGCCACGACCATCGAACGCCACTGCTGCTGCGCCACGCGAGACAGATGATCCCGAACGCCCCACGGCTTCCCGTTCGCGACAGTGGTGCGCTCGAGGATCGCGCGCCGAACGTCCTCCGCGGTCCGACCCGGGAACTCGGTCCAAGCGGTCCCGACCAGCACCGCGCGATGCGCGTCGCTCGATCCGGTCTCGGCGGCTCGGATGGTCTCGCGGTTGAGCCGCGCCGCACGCGTCGCACGCACCCGGCCGGCGATGGAGGGGTTCATCGTCTCCACGCCGTCGACGCGCTCGCCGTCTCTGGCGAGACGTCGCAGGGCGCGTTCGCCGATCGAAAACGTCAGATACGACAGCGGATGCGGGACCACCGCGAGCCCGCCACACTCGTGAATGAGGCGGACGGTCTCACGGAGCGGCCGCAGCATCGGGATGTCTTTGTCGACGAAAAGTGCGAGCAGATGGCCGGAGCGCGTCGTGACCTCGATGCCGATGACCACTTCGACGCGTGCCCCGCGGCGCGCCGCCAGCTCGCGCATGGCCATCGCCGGCCGCACCGCGTCGTGGTCGGT
This sequence comes from Chloroflexota bacterium, assembly GCA_005881435.1. Taxonomy (GTDB): domain Bacteria; phylum Chloroflexota; class Limnocylindria; order P2-11E; family CF-107; genus CF-107. The sequence goes on from VBHP01000002.1 coordinate 34,807, forward strand.
CAGGGCGATCACATCGAGGTCCGTACGGGTCTCGACGTGCTCGAGGATCTCCTCCATCGAGTCGAGACCGTCGCCGGCGTTGGAGTGGATCTGGAGGTCTGCTTTACCCATCGCTGGCGGGAGCCTAGCGCTCCCAGATCCGCTCGAAGACGTGCCACTCATCCGGGGCACTGGCGATGACGGGCTCGAGCGTGGCGACCCATCGCCCGAGATTCTGGCGGGCGGCGTCGTCGTCCTTGCCTGGCAACAGCGCCAGAGGCGCCCCGACATCGGCCGAGGGCGGCGTGCCCGGAAGTGTGAAGACCGGCAGGAGGGCGGCTCCGCTGCGTGCCGCGATCTGGATGTGGCCGACCGGCAACAGCGCCGGTCGTCCGAAGAAGTCGACGCGCAGCCCATGCCCGCTAATAGCCCGGTCCGCCAGGATCGCGATGTTGCCGCCGCGGTGCAGCAGACGCACCAGCGACATCAACTGCGTCGCTGGGATGAACGACGCGCCGAGCGCGCCGCGAAGGTTGCGGTTCAGCAGCTCGAAGAGCTTCGGTGGGATGGCCTCAGCGACGACGGAGACCTGAAGGTCGTGTGCGGCCAGCGCCAGCGCGCCGACGTGCGGCAGCGGACCGAAGTGCGCCGACGCGAATACGATCCCGGCGCCCTGAGCGCGAGCGCGCTCGATGTGGTGCCAACCGTTGACCACTACCCGTTCCGAGCGGCGCTCGCGTCGCATCTGCGGCAGCCGGAGTGTGGTCAGATAGTTCCGGGCCTGGTTCACGAATGCCCGCCGCACCAGGGTTTCGCGCTCCGCGGCCGCGAGGCCGGGCGCGACAACGGTCAGGTTCGCGCGTACCGCGGCCCGCGCGTTTGGCGCGGCGGCGTAGGCGATGGCGCCGAGGGCGCGCGACAGGAGCGGATCGACGGGCGATGGCAGCGCAGGGACCGCCAGGGATGCGCCGCGCCAGGCGAAGTATTGCGCCGTGGCCTCATTCATCCGAGCGTCACCACTTCGGGCTCGCCCGGCCACATCGGCCGGTAGATGTACCACTGCTCCGGCCACGACGTCACGAAGCGCTCGATATCGGAGACGATGCGCTGCGTCGCGGTGTGCACGTCGGCGAGCGCCTCCTTCGTGCGTTCGACGAAGATCGGCTCCGCGGCGATGCCGAGGAAGGGCCGCCCGGCCCGGCGCACGACGCAGCCGACGACGATCGGCGCGCCCGAGACGCGCGACAGTTGCGCCGCGACCGCCGGAAAAACCGTCTCCCGTCCACAAAAGTTCACCCGCACGGTGTCGAAGGCGTTCGCTCTGGGTCCGAGGTCCATCATCAGACCGACGAGCTCGTTGCGGCGTAGCGCCGAGAGCGCCGCGCGGGCCATGCCCTCGGTCACCAGGTGCACGTCGCGCTTGCGCCGGTGCCCGAGGAGCATGTCGAAGACGCGCTTCATCCCCAGATCGTCGGCGAGCACCGTGAGCGGCGCGATCACGTCGGCGATATGGACGCCGCCGAGCTCGAAATTCCCGAAGTGCGCCGACACGAAGATGATCCCTTTGCCGTGCTCGAGGGCACGGCGGAAGTTATCCGCTCCCTCGACCTCGACGAGGCGATCCAGATCGGCGTCGGAGAGATGTGGCAAGCGCATGATCTCGACGATGTACTTGGAGTACTCCCGGAAGGAACGCCGCGCCGTCTGGGCCACCTCGCGCTCCTCTGGATCGCGGCGGAGGACCGTCGCCAGGTTGTGCTTGGTGATCTCGCGGCGGCTGCGCCAGACGATGTAGACGGCGTCGCCGATCAGCGCCGAGCAGGCGTAGGCGAAGCGCAGTGGCACCCGCTGGGCGAGCGCGCTGCCGATCCGCCACCCCCAAAAGAGGAGGAAGTCCCTCATCTACGACGAGGAGCGCGCCGACCGCGATCGCTGCCGCACCGGCTGTCTCTTGCGCGTGCCATTCGTTCTGTTAACGGAGGCGGCGGCGGCGCGTGTCTCGGGCTTCTGATCGCCGCCGAGCGTGCGGTCGTCCGCCCCGCGGATGAAAGCCTCGACACCCTCGCGCGCGGCATCGTCGGCGATCTGACGCGGCGGCGATTTCATGAAGTACGCCGAGGGCGCGACGAGCGTACCGGCGAGCCCGCGGTCGAGTCCGAGCTTGGCGCAGCGGATCGCGTCGATCACGACGCCTGCCGAGTTGGGCGAGTCCCAGACCTCGAGCTTCAGCTCCAGGTTCAGCGGGACATCCCCGAAGGTGCGGCCCTCCATCCGGATGTGGCACCACTTGCGGTCGAGCAACCACGGCACGTAGTCCGACGGCCCGACGTGGACGTCCTCCGCGGGCAACGGATAGTCGACCATGCTCGTGACCGCGTTCGTCTTCGAGATCTTCTTCGATTCGAGCCGCTCGCGCTCGAGCATGTTCAGGAAGTCGGTGTTGCCACCGAAGTTGAGCTGGTATGTTCGCTCCAGGCGTACGCCCCGATCCATGAACAGCCGCGTGAGCACCCGGTGCGTGATCGTCGCCCCGACTTGTGATTTGATGTCGTCGCCGATGATCGGGAGGTTGCGCTCCTTGAAGCGGCGCTGCCAGTACGGCTCGCGCCCGATGAACACCGGGATGCAGTTGATGAACGCGCAGCCGGCGTCGAGGACCTGCTCGACGTACCACTTCGTCGCCTCCTCCGAGCCGACCGGAAGGTACGACACCACGACGTCGGCCCTGGTCGCCTTCAGGATCCCGACGACGTCGTCGGTGGCGCCCGGGGCCTTCTCGATGATGCGGGAGAGGTATTTCCCAAGACCGTCATGGGTCATGCCTCGCGAGACGCGGATCCCGGTCTTCGGGACGTCCGCGAAGCGGTAGGTGTTGTTCGGGGTGGTGTAGATCGCGTCGGCGAGATCCTTACCGACCTTGTTCTTGTCGATATCGAACGCGGCGACGAACTCGATGTCGCGGATGTGATAGCCGCCGAGATCGACGTGCATGATCCCGGGGATGGGTTCGCCCGCCTTCGCGTCGCGGTAGTAGTGGACGCCCTGGACCAGCGAGCTGGCGCAGTTCCCGACGCCCACGATCGCCACGCGGATTGGCCGCCGCCGCGCCGTCTTCGCCGTCCGGTGCCCGTTGCTGCCGTTGCGCGCCATTGTATAAATGCCTCCTTATGCGAGCCGATCGCCCTGACGCGAAACGTGCGCGATGCGCTGGACGACGGTGATGGACGCGAGGACCGCCGTGACCGCGATGGACAGAGTGAATGCGACGCGCGCGCCGGTGACCCACCACAGCGCGACGCCGGCGAGGAGCAGGACCGTGCGCGCCTCTCGCGGCGCGACGCCGATCGCGGCAGTGCGCCCCAAGGACTCCGCCTTGGCCCTGGTGTACGGGACCAGGAATCCGGCGAGGAGCGCGAGCAGGGCGACCGCGGCCAGGACCTGATCGCTGTCGCGCACGGCGACAAACACCCCGGCGAGCAACGGTGCCGCGTCGCTGACGCGATCGAGCGTCGAGTCGAGGAACCCGCCGAAGATCGACACGCGGCCGGTCGCGCGTGCGAGCTGGCCATCGAGCGAGTCCGCGACGGCTCCGATCGCCAGAACGATGAAGCCCGGCAGCGGCCCGAAGGCGACGAGCACGATCGCCCCAGCAACGCTGATGATCATGCCCAGAACCGTGATCGCGTTCGGCGAGAGTCCCGTCGCGCCCAGAGCGCGGACGACAGGGACGAGCGCGCCGCGGGCGCTCTTGGCGGCGGCGGCGGGCACGATGCCGTGATCGGCCTGCCTCAGCGGAGCGCCTCGTTCCGGTTCATCAGCATGCGGAACGTGCGCTGCTGCAAGTCGGCGAACCGTTCGCGGTCGAGCGCGCAATGGACCTCTCTGCCGTCCCGCGTGGTGCGCACGCTGCCGGCACGGCGCAGCCGCCGCAGATGCCACGACATCAGCGGCTGGCTAACCCGAACCGCGCGCGTCAGCGCGCTGACCGTGAGATCACCCTCGGTGGCCAGCAGGTTGACGATACGCAGGCGAGTCGAATCGCCGAGCGCTCGGTGATAGAGCTGCAGATCGCGCAGCGAACCATTTGTGAGCAGAGGACCACTCCCCGTTTCGACTCATGTACGAGTTTTTATATGTCAGCGAGAAGGCTAACACATCGGGACGGACTGCGGACACTCACGCGGATGGGGGAATGCGTGAGCGAAAGAAGGCGGCTAGCCCCGTGCGGTCTTGAAGATGTCCAGCAGCTCCCCGACTGTCGCCTTCGAACGGCCCTCGCGGAACGAGTCCGCCACGCAGGTCTCGAGGTGGCCCTCGAGGATGAGCTCGTCGACCCGCTGCATCGCCTTCTCAATGGCCATGGTCTGGCGCAGTACGTCGACGCAGTACTTGTCCTCCTGCACCATCTTCTCCACGCCGCGCAGGTGACCCTGAATGCTCTTCAGACGCGCGACGACGTCCTTGCGCGTGTCGTCCTTCACGGCTTCATCGTATCCCTCCCCGGGCAGGGAGGGGGTCGAGCGCAAGCGGATACTGGAGCAGTGCCGCGACAGCTTTACGGCCGCAAACGCGCCGTGGCCGCGCCTGCTGAAGGACTGTTCGAGGCTGAGGCCGACGCCGCGGACCTGGCCGGCCAACCGCTCGCCGCCCGCATGCGGCCACGCGATCTGGAGGAATTTCTCGGGCAGGAGCATTTGGTCGGCGAAGGCAGCGTGCTTCGTCGCGCGATCGAGGCGCGGAAGCTCCCGTCGATGATCCTGTGGGGCCCGCCCGGCTCGGGGAAGACGACGTTGGCGCGCATCGCGGCGAAGCGGGCCGGCGCGCGGTTCGTTCCGATCCAGGCCGTGAGCATGGGCGTCGCCGATCTCCGGGCCGCGATCGCCCGCGCCATCGAACGTCGTCGCGCCACCGCGGAGGCGACCGTGTTGTTCATCGATGAGATCCATCGTTTCAACAAGGGACAGCAAGACGCGGTGCTCCCGCACGTGGAGAACGGCGACATCGTGCTCATCGGCGCCACCACCGAGAACCCGTCCTTCGAGGTGAACTCTGCGCTGCTGTCGCGCTCGCGGGTCTACGTGCTCAAGGCGCTGACGGACGAGCACGTGCGCGCCATTGTCGAACGCGCGCTCGCCGATGCGGAACGCGGACTCAGCGGGCAGGTCACGATCGAGGAGAAGGCCATGGAGTTCCTGGTGCGCGCCGCCAACGGCGACGCGCGCGTGGCCTTGAACGCGCTCGAGCTTGCCGCCGCCTCGAGCCGGCACATCACCCTGCCGCAGGTCCAGGACGCGCTGCAGCGCCGTTCGCTGCTCTACGACCGCGCCGGCGATCAGCACTACGACACGATCTCGGCATACATCAAGAGCGTGCGCGGGTCAGATCCTGACGCGGCGCTGTACTGGCTGGTGCGAATGATCGACTCCGGCGAAGATCCGATGTTCATCGCCCGTCGTCTGGTGATCCTGGCCGCGGAAGACGTCGGCCTCGCCGATCCGCAGGCGCTCGTCGTTGCCTCTGCGGCCCAGCAGGCCACGCACCTCATCGGTTTCCCGGAGGGCTACTTCCCCCTCGCCGAGGCCACGATCTATCTCGCCGCGGCGCCGAAGTCGGACAGCGTCAAGCGCGCGTACGGCGCGGTGATTGACGACATCGAACACACGCGGGCCGATCCGGTGCCGCTGCACCTGCGCAACGCCGTGACCGGGTTGATGGCGTCACTGGGCTACGGCCGCGATTACAAGTACGCGCACGATCGTGCGGACCATTTCGCGGCAGACGAAACGTACCTTCCCGAGTCGCTCGCCGGGCGGCGCTACTACGAGCCCACTGATCTCGGCGTCGAGGCCCGGATCAAGACGCGGCTGGACGACTTGCGGAAGAGGGTGGCGGAAGCTAGAAAGCGGCCTAGCGGGTGACGGGTCATGCGTCGGCCTCACTCAGGCCTGCTGGCGTAACGCGCGCGCCTCGCGTCTAAGCGAAGCGCGACAGGAACAACCCGAGCTCGAACAGCAAATAGAGCGGCAGACTCACCAGGGTTTGATTGAATGGATCGGGGGTCGGCGTGATGATCGCGCCGATGATGAAGCAAGCCAGGAAGACGAAGCGCCGCTGCTTCCCCAGCCACGGCCGATTCAGCACATGGACGCGAACCAGCGCGTAGATGATGGCGGGCATCTCGAACACCAGGCCCATGGCCAGCAGGAACGTCGTCACGAACGAGAGGTATGAGCTCGCGCGGTACTGCACGATGAAGATGCCACTCCCGAAGTTGTAGAGGAAGCGGATCGCCGACGGCAGCACCAGGAAGTAGCAGAAGGCGATGCCGAGCGCGAACAGTCCCAGCACGGGAAGACCCATGAGCAGGACGAAGCGCCGTTCGTGTGGATGTAGGGCTGGATCGATGTACTTGAAGATCTGATACAAGATCACCGGCATCGCGAGCGCGATCCCGCTGTAGAGCGCGACGCGGAAGAACGTCGTAAAAGTCTCGGTCGGCTCGATCGCCAACAGCTTGATGTCGCCGGCAGGCACGAGCAGCCACCTGATGATCTGCTCCGTGAACACGAACGAGAGCAGGGTCGTGATCAGCACCGCGAACGCGGCGATCATCAGTCGCGTTCGCAATTCCGCGAGGTGCTCCATCAGGCTCATCTCGCGGTCGAGCGGAGAGGTCATCATCGAATGCTAGGGTCGCTACAATTTTCTCGTCCCACCGTCGCCCCCGTAGCTCAGTGGATAGAGTGTCGGCCTCCGAAGCCGAAGACCGCGGTTCGAGTCCGCGCGGGGGTACACGTTTTGCGTTCCCGAAACGCTCGTCTAACGTGAGCGCATGCGCGTCGCTCGAACCGCGAGCACGCTCGCGCTTGCCGTGTCGATCACGATCGGCGTGCTATTCCTCTTCGCTCCGCTCGGTACCCTCTGTTCGACAAGCCTCGTCGCTCCGGGACAGGCACCGACTCCGACAACGTGTCATGGCGTCAGCTTTCTCGAGACGCAACGCGATTCACTCTTTCCGGCACTGATCTTCATCGCGGTGTGGACGTTCGCGCCGCTGCTTGCGGTCCTCGGGACCCGACGACGGCCGGCGAGCGCTGCGCTGGTGGCGGTCCCGGCGGCGATCGAGCTGGCCGGGATCGTTTCGCTTGGCGGCGGCGTGCTGTGGGCCCTCACCGCGGGGCCGATCCTGCTGGTGGCGCTGGTGGCAACGCTGGTCTCGCGTTCGTCGCCGCAGCCGGCGCGCTAGTGGCCGAACGGCTGCTTTCCGACCTCGTACAGCTCAGACGGATAGATCCAACGCTCGTCACCGCGCACGCGCACGAGCCACTCCTCGCCATTCGGCGACGGCCGCATCGCGACACCTTGCACCCAACCGAACTCGTCGTGGTCGAACACCACGGGCATGCCTTTGTAGATGCGGGTGACGGCCATCCGCTAGAAGCTACGGTGCCATCATCGCGGAGTCCAATCGGCGCACGTAGTCCGCGAACATCGGCTCCACGAATTCGTAGCGACCGCGTCCGACACGAAGGACGAGCCCTCTGGCGCGCATCGCGTCGAGCGCGCGCAGCACCTCGATCCGCGGCAGCTCGGCCGTGGACTGGAACAGCACCTCGCTCCGTCCGACACGCTTGGCCACGGCTTGCTGGTACTTCTGCTTTCCAAGGTCGGCCCAGATGAGCGCGAAGGCGCGCTCCAGCTCTCGCAGGGCCTGTTCGTACGCGAGGGCCAGGAGCTGGGTGGTCACCGTCCGCACGCCGGCATCGCGCATGAAGTAATAGAGCTCGGCGGAGACCTGCATCGTGTCCTGCGGGTGTCCGCCGGTGCGGTCCAGCAGGTCGTCGACGAGCGCTTCGCTCATGGTGATCCCGCGCGCGCCGAGCTTCTTGCGGATGTACAGGTGCCAGTCTTCGGGATCGATGCCGAAGCGATGACCGGTGGGATCGGCGAGGTCGTGCGCGACGGCGAAGCGATAGAACGGCTCGCTCTTGGTCGTGAACAGCGCCTCGAGCAGGCCGGCCTCGCTGCCGAGGAAGACGTAGGCCACGGCGCGCTGCGGCTGCAGCCTGGCCCGCATGATGTCGAAGATTCGCGGATGCAGCCGGCTCGCGGCCTGGAACTCGTCGAACGTGACGACCACGCGGCGCTTCGCCCGCGAGGCCAGCGTCTGTGGCAGTTCGAGCGCGGCCTCGAAGAACTTCAGCTCGTTCTGCTCGCGAGCGAGCTCGATAGCGAGCTCGATGTGCTCGTATCGCACTTTGGCCGTGAGCTTGGCGCCGGAGGCCACGGCCTTGGCGTGCTCCATCGTCCGCGCCAGCCCGGTCTGTTGCTGTAGCAACGAGTCCGCGAGCCGTTCCCCGAGACCGCGAAGCGACGTCGCGCCGAGCACATCCACGTACGCGGTGTTCGCGCCCTTCTTCCGTAAGCGGCGCAGGACCTCGAACATCACCGAGGTCTTGCCGATCCGGCGCGGTCCCGCGACGAGCAGGTTCTGTCCGTCGAGCAGGCGCTCAACGGACGCCTGGATGTAGCGCTCGCGACCGACGAGATCTTCGGGCGGGACCGGCCCGCCCAGCGGGAAGTACTTCCCGGGCGCCTCCAGGCGCGGTAGACGCGGCACGTCGGTAAGTATGCATGAATTGAATCAATTGGCTACTACGGACGCATACAAGAGACGAATGGCACCATGCCGGTGATGCTGGCCGTCCGGGGTCTCGTCCTCGCCGCCGCGCGAGTCGTGGCCGGCCTTCTGCCGCACCGCCGGCGATCCGCGGCGGAGCAGCAGCAGCTTGAGCGGGCGGTGGCTGCGATCGATCGCGAGCTCGCAGGCAATCTGGAGCTGGTGACGATGTTCATGCAGACGAAGCAGCCGGCGGTCCTCGAGAACGCCGCTTACGGCGCCTGGCGCGACGCGATCGCGGCGGCCGACGAGCCGATCGCGGCGCAGCTGGCCGCTCTCTATGACGCGCTGCCCGCAGCAGAATCGGCCATGGAGCGCCGCGGTCCCGCCGCCTCGATCCCGCGCGCCGATCGGGAGACCGTCGAACGCTGGGAAGGGCAGGCGCGGACCGTTCAGCGCGAGCTTCGCTCCCTGCCGGGCAGGCGTCCGCGCTCCGCCGGAGACCGGTTGCTGGCGTGGGTGCAGGAGCGGATGGAGCGGTCACCCGCCGCTTAGCCGCTTCTTAGCCTTCCTGGCATCGCTCTTGCCGACACTGAAAGCTGCTCCATGGCAGATACACGGGCGCGTCGGGCACCGCTGACGTACCGCGCTTACCGATTCCCGCATCGCCGGGGCCGGTTGGTCCGTCGCTGGCACTCGCAGGGCCGGGTGGCGGGGTTCGCCTCGCTCGGCATCGGGGTACTCCTGGCGGTGCTGCTGTTCACCGGCCTGCTGGCCACGACCGCGGTGGCGTTCGTCGCCGGCGACCTCCCGGCCGTCGAGGATCTGAAGAACGCCCCGCTCCCCCTGGCGTCCTATATCTACGACCGCACCGGACAGAAGCTTCTGTACACGCTCGCCGAGGAGCGCCGGGACCTGGTCAAGCTCGACGACGTCCCCGCGGTCATGCAGAACGCGACTGTCGCCATCGAAGACAAGACCTTCTGGACGAATCCGGGGGTCGACGTCGGCGGCATCGCCCGCGCCGCTCTCGAGAACTTCCAGAAGGGCTCGGTGACGCAGGGCGCCTCGACGATCACGCAGCAGCTGATCAAGACGCGCTTGCTTGGCGACGAAAAGACCGTCACGCGCAAGGTGCGCGAGGCGATCCTCGCGGTCGAGGCGACGCAGCGATATTCGAAGCAGGACATCCTGGAGATGTACTTCAACCAGATCTTCTACGGCAACCAGTCGTACGGGCTCAGAGCCGCCGCCAAGACGTACTTCGGCATCACGGACCTCTCTCAGCTGACGCTCGGACAGGCAGCGCTGCTGGCGGGATTGCCGCAGGCGCCGTCGGCGTACGACCCGGTGGTGAATCCCGATGCTGCGAAGATGCGCCGCCAGGACGTGCTCAGCGCGATGGTCGACGAGAAGATGATCACTCCCGAGCAGGCCGCGGCCGCGGCGGCCGAGCCGATCAAGGTCACGCCGGCCTCGACGCCGATCGTCTACCCGCACATCGTCTTCCGCGCGCGTGAGGAGCTGGCGCAGCTGCTGGGCAGTGACCGCGCCGCATATGTCGGCGGGTACAAGATCTATACCTCCATCGATCCGGCGCTGCAGGACATCGCCGAGAAGGACGTGCGGAACCAGGTCAACAGCCTGAAGTACGCGAACGTCAACAACGCCGCGCTCATCGCCATGGACCCGCGCAACGGACAGATCCTCGCCTACGTTGGCTCGGTCGACTACAACGACGAGAGCCCCAAGGTCCGTGGCGACTTCGACGTCGCCGGGCTCGGCGAACGGCAGATGGGCTCCTCGTTCAAGCTCTACACCTACCTCACCGCGTTCAAGGAGGGGATGACCCCGTCCACAGTGCTGTGGGATGTGTCGACCGGATTCGGCGACGATGGCAGCGGTCGGCAGTACCGGCCGCACGACGCGCCGGGTGTGAATGGGTCGCCGGAGAACGGCCCGGTGACGATCCGCCAGGCGTTGCGCGAGTCGCTGAACATCCCGGCCATCAAGGTCACCGCGCTCGTCGGGACCGACGCGATCATCGACACCGTGCATCAGCTCGGGATCCAGCGCGACTGGGATCGCACTCAGATCGGGCTGTCATTCGGCATCGGCGCCGGCAACATGACGCTCCGCGAGCACATCACCGGCTACCAGGTCGTCGCCAACATGGGCGTGGCGATCCAGCCGTCGCTGATCCTCAAGGTCGTGGACAAGGACGGCAACGTCGTCGTCGATCACAGCCAGCCGCAGGGCAAGCAGGTACTCGATCCGAAGATCGCGTGGGAGATGAGCGACATCCTCAAGGACAACACCGATCCGAACGGCTCGTGGATCTTCGGTTCATGGACGAACATCGGCCGGCCCGCCGCGCTCAAGACCGGCACGACGGACGACATCCGTGACGTGCTCGCGATTGGTTACTACCCGCAGTTGTTGACGGCGATCTGGATGGGTAATTCCGACAACTCGCAGATGTACGGGATCTCGTCGGCGATGGGTCCGGGGGTGCTGTGGCGGCAGTTCAACCAGGATGCCATCGCGCACTACCAGTGGCCCGCGCAGTGGTATCCGCGTCCGTCGGGGATCGTCGATCGGACCGTCTGCGTGAAACCCGGATTGCTCGGTGGTCTCGGCACCGGTCTGCTGCCAAGCGCCTCGTGCCCCGGGAGCTGGCGCTTCACCGAGCACTTCATCCAGGGAACCGAGCCGACGACCAACGACGCGGCGTGGTGGGGCGCGGGTTGCATCCAACCGATCTCGCAGAATTACTCGTGGCGCCCAGACATCATCAAGTGGGGCTCGACAAAGGCTACCGGCCGCCTCGGCGTCCCCGTGTGCGGCGCAGCACGACCGAGCCCGAGCGTGTCACCCAGCCCGTCGGGATCGCCTGGTCCCGGTGGCGGCACCGCGCCGCCGGCGACACAACCGCCGCCGCAGCCCACACCACGTCCGTCGAAAAAACCGCGTCGTTAGGGTCCGCCGCGTTCCGCCCGTAGACTCGGAACGATGGTGGAGGACCCGCAGCTCACGCGCGTTCGCGTGCATGAATCTCGGATTCGCGGGATGTTCGACGCGATCGCGCCCGACTACGACCGGCTGAATCATTCGCTGTCGTTCGGGCAGGACGTGCTGTGGCGCATCGCCGCGGCGCGACGGGCGCGGCTCGCCGCGGGCGAGATCGGGCTTGATGTCGGCACCGGCACGGGCGATCTCGCGCTCACGCTCCTGCGCCGAAGCGAGGCGGGTAGCCGCGTGGTCGGCCTCGATCTCGCCGGCGGGATGTTCGACCGTTCGCTCCGGAAGGCCGCTCGTTCCGGGCTACAGGCACGGTTCGAGGTGGTCCAGGGATCGGCGCTGCACATCCCCGCGCCCGACGGATCGTTCGACCGTGTCGTGTCCGCATTCACGCTGCGCAACGTCGCCGATCTCGGTCGCGCCTTCCGCGAGATGCGACGCGTGCTTCGTCCAGGAGGGCGGGCGGTGTTGCTCGAGCTCTCGAAGCCGCCCGGCCGGCTGTTCGCGCGTCTCTACCGCGCCTACTTCTACGGCGTGCTGCCGCGAGCGGCCGCGCTGCTCGGCGGCGACCGCGCCGCCTACGCCTACCTGCCCGAGTCGCTCACCTCGTTCCCCGATGCCGCTGCACTCGCTGCCGAGATGCGGGCTGCGGGCTTTCACCAGGTGCGGTACACGCTGCTGACTCTTGGGATCGCCGCGCTCCACGAGGGCACACGATGACCACGACGGCAGGCTTTCGGACACTCGTCAGTGCGGAGCTCGATGAGCTCGAGCGCCGCCTGCGCGAGGTCGGCCGGGGCGCGCATCCCACCTTTGCGGCCGCCGCTTCGCACCTGTTCGGCTCACCGGGCAAGCTGCTGCGCCCGACACTGGTGTTCCTGTCGGCGCGCTTCGGTCCGTCGTATCGCGAAGCGAAGATCGTCGATCTTGCCCAATCGCTCGAGCTCGTGCACACCGCGTCACTGGTGCACGACGACATCATCGACGGCTCGCTCACGCGCCGAAATCAGGCCACGGTCAACGCTCGTTGGGGCGATGAGGTGGCGGTCGTCTCCGGCGACTACCTGTTCGCCAAGGCCTACGCGCTGGCCGCGGTGCTGCCCAAGCCTGAGGTCATCTCGCTCGTGGCACAGACGGTGTTCGCCCTGTGCGACGGTGAGCTGAACGAGATCACCGGCGAGGCTCGTGTGCCGACCGAACGGGAGTATCTCGAGCGCATCGAACTGAAGACGGCGTCGCTCTACGCGGCATGCTGTCAGGGGGCGGCGATGCTCGCGGAGGCGGAGCCGGAGAGCGTCGCGATGCTGGGCGCGTTCGGCACGAACTTCGGTCTTGCCTTCCAGATCACCGACGACATCCTCGATCTCGACGGCGACGACGAGACCCTCGGCAAGCACGTGGGACAGGATCTCGAGCGCGGCATGCTGACGCTGCCGATGATCTACGCCCTCGACGAGCTTGGACCGGGATCCGGATCTCGTTTCCTGGCGCCGCGGAAGTCCTCCGCCGACACGGGTCAGCTGATGCAGGCGGTCCGGCAGACGCGCGGCCTCGAGCGTGCCCGTCGGAGTGCCGCGGAGTTCCGCGACCGCGCGCTGGCGAGCCTCGAAGCGCTGCCCCAGCGCCCGGAGCGGGATGCGCTTGGTGAGATCACGTACTTCGCGACGGAGCGCGACCGCTAATCCGGCTGCGCCGCTGCACCGTTACGCCGTCGCGCTCGGACCTCCGTCCATCCTGGGGCCGCGCCGCCGCCGGCGACGACGCCGCTGTCCCTCGCCACTTCGGGGCTCCTGTCCGGGCTCCTCGTCGCGACCCGCGAGGGTGACCACGCCTTTGGTGTGAGCCGGCACGGGATCGAATGTCACGCCGAGCTGGGCGGCGGAGAGCTGCAGCCGACCGCCCTCGGCGACCTCGACGATCACCGCTTCTTTCGGAACGTTCGTACCGGCGACCTTGGCGCAGCCGCCGGTGCCGCACGCGCCGGCAGTGCAGCTCGGGAGATGGAATACCTCGCCGACCTTCGGGAGCTTGCCCTTCACTTCCTGGTACGTCTCGAGCTCATAGATCAGGCAGCACTTGAGGCGTCCGCAGACGCCGGTGAGCTTGGAGAGGTTCAGCGGCAGATCCTGCTCTTTGGCCATGCGGATGGAGATGTTGGAGAACTTGTCCAGCCATGAGGTGCAGCACAGCGTGCGACCGCACGTGCCCACGCCGCTCATGACTTTGGTCTCGTCGCGCGCGCCGATCTGCCGCAGCTCGACGCGCGCCCCGAGCCGCTGCGACAGGTCCCGCACGAGCTCGCGAAAATCCACACGCTCGGGCGCGGTGAAGAAGATCGTGACGCGCGAACCATCAAAGGCATAGTCCGCGCCCGCGATCTTCATGGTCACGAGACCGCGCTCGATCGCGGCCTCCTTGGCCACGCGCGCGGCCTCGTCCTCGCGCCGCTTCCACTTGTTCATCTCGAACTGGTCGCCCGCGGTGGCCTTGCGCAGGACGCTGCCCATCACCGGATCGACCTGCACCACCGGCGAATCCGTCGGAAGCAGCTGCACCCTGCCGGCGTCGAGGCCGGCATCGGTGCGCACCACGACCCACTCGTTCACGGCGAAGTCGCTGACGTCCCCGGGCTCGAAGAAATACATCCGTCCGGCGCGCTGGAACCGCACGCCGACGACGGTACGCGCCTGCGGCGTCTCGGCGGTGTTCAGCATCAGGCGGCCCTTTCGAACTCGGGGGCGTACGGGAGGTCGAGCATCAACAGCTCCAACGCCGTGCGCGCGTTGCTATTGCGGTCGAGGTCGTCGCGCAGACGGGTGAGCAGGGCGGCGGTCCGCGCCAGGCGCCTGTTGCCGGCGACGGCCGCGAGGCGCGTGGTGCGCTCGACGCGATCGGGATGCAGCGGTGTCACTGCGTTTCCGACGCAAGCGTCGCGCAGTAGCTCGAGCCAGAGCGTCAAACGCGCCTCCAGGCCGGGACGATCCTTCGCCGCGGCTTGCGCGGCGCGATTCGCGAAGCCGAAACGGTCGATCAGCCGCATGCCCACAAGGTCAAAGAGCTCGTCGAGCATCGCCAGCCGCCGCGTGCGCTCCGCTTCGTCGGCGGCAAGCACGATCGCTGCGCCGGGTCGCCCCTGCGCCAGCGGCGCGACCAGATCGGCGAGCTCGGCGTCGGCGGTGCGCTCGAACAAGTACGCCCGAAGGCGCTGCGTCGGCACCGGCCGCATGGCCAAAGGCTGGCACCGCGAGACGATCGTCTCCTCGATGCCCTGCGGCGTCCGGGTGATGATCAGCAGGACGGCATGGCGCGGCGGTTCCTCCAGCGTCTTCAGGAGACTGTGCTGCGCGTCAGGAGAGAGCTCCGCGGCGTCGTCGACGATCACGACGCGATACTCACCTTCGAGCGGCTTCAGCGCGAGATCGCGCTCCATCTCGCGGACCTGCTCGATCGAGATCCGTTCCTTGTCCGGCGGTCGTTCGATGCTGCGGACGTCCGGGTGCGCACCGCGCTCGATCTTTCGGCAGGCCAGGCACGTCCCGCAGCCACCGGGCGTGCGGCCGGTCTGGCAGAGCAACGTCTGCGCGATGCGCAGCGCAAAAGTGTGCTTACCGATCGAGCGCGGGCCGCTGATGAGATAGGCGTGGGAAGCCTCGCCCCGGATGAGCCGCTCCTCGAGCCGCCCGATGAGGCGGGGCTGACCCAACAGCTCCCGCATCCGGTCGCATTATCGGCGAGGCTGGGCTTCGGCGCGTAGCGCGTTTGATCGAGCGGCCTCGTATGCCAGTTCCACCCGCGAGGCCACGGTGGCCCAGGAGTACCGGGTGGTCGCGCGTTCATATCCGCGCTCGCCGAGCTGGCGCGCGCGCGCGGGATTGTCGAGCAGTTCGAGGATCGCGTCCGCGATAGCCTGGGGGTCCTGCCGCACGAACAGTCCGCCATCACCGACCACCTCGCGCAGCGCCGGAATGTCGCCGGCGATGACCGGTCGCCGCGCCAGCCAGGCCTCGATGTACGTGAGACCGAACGTCTCGTAACGCGAGGGCATGCAGAAGAGCGTGCAGGACGCGTAGGCCTTGAGCTTCGTCTCTTCGTTCGCGATCCCGCGATCGAACCAGCGCGGATCCCGGGTCGGGACGGCGCGCTCGGTCAGGACGGCGTGCCAGCCGCGCTGGCCGATGATCACGAACCGCGCCTCCGGCCGGTGCCGCCACACGAGACGAGCGGCACGCGCCAATGCGAGGTAACCCTTGTACGGCTCGCGGCGACCGACGAACAGGATCGTCGCCGGCTCGGGCGTTCCGACCGGAAGGCGCTCGGTCACGGGGCCGGAGCCGACGACGTGGACGCGGTCGCGATCGACGCCGTACGTTGCGTACCACGTCCGCTCCCATTCCGTCAGCGCGAGGACGGCGTCGGCGCGGCGATACCGCGCCAGATCGGCGGGGCTCGTGCCCGCCAACGTTTGCCCCGGGTGGACCAGCGGCGTTTCGACGTACGCCGCCTTGCGCGCACGCGCAAGGCGTTCGCCGGCCGCGGTGTACTCGCGCGCGATGCAGTGGACGATGTCGACCTCGGTGACACGGTCGTGCAGCGCCCGTTCGTTCAGGAGCGACGTGGGCAGAAGGCTGTCGACGGCGGCGCCGAGAGGGCCGAGTCGCGTTCGCATCAGCTCGACGCGCGCGTCGCCGTCGCGGAATTCCGTGCCCTCTTCCAGACCGGCACGTCGCCAGGCGGGCTGCAGCCCGGCGAGCGTGACTTCATGGCCACGAGCGGCGAGCGTCCGCGCCAGCGCGCGAGCGTGCGATTCGGAACCACCGATGCGCGAGACGCCTTTTTTCAGGATTAGGACCCGCACTCAGGCGGTCGCGCGCTCCAGGGCCTCGCCGCGCTTGTGTTCGACCGCGATCCGGTACGTCGCCTCGGTGCGATCGAGCGTCGACTCCCAGCTGTAGCGCTGCGCCTTCAGCCTGCCGGCCTTTCCCATGCGCGTGCGTAGTGCGGGGTCGCGCAGAAGTGTGAGGATCGCCGCCGCGACACGATCGCCGCGTTGCTGCACGCAGAGGCCATCGACCCCGTGCGTGACGATCTCGTGTGAGGTAGGGATGTCGCCGGCGATGACCGGTTTCTCGAAGGACCAGGCCTCAAGGAACACGATGCCGAAGCTCTCGTGTATCGACGGCATCGCGAACACGTCGCAGGCCTCGAGCGCGGCTCGCTTGCTGTCGCTTGAGGCGCTGCCCAGGTCCAGGATCCGCTCGTCGCGATAGCGCGCGAAATCATCGACGAACGTCGAGTACCAACCTTGCACACCGATGAAGACAAATCGCGCTTCCGGAAACTCTCGCCACACGAGCTCGGTCGCGTCGAGGAGCTGGATGTAGCCCTTGTAGCGCTCCTTGCGACCGATGAAGAGTACGAGGGGCGCTTCCGGCGGGATGCGGTGGCGTCGTCGGAACTCGGCCCCCGCGCCCGGCGCCGTCGGGTACGAGGTACTGCCGAGCCCGGTGGTGACGACCCGCGTGATGTCGAGACCCTCGCGTGCGTACCACCGCCGTTCCCAGTCCGTGAGTGCGCAGATGGCGTCGGCGGCGCTGTAGTTGCGGATGTCGGCCGGTGTGTCGCCGCCGTGGAACTGGCCGGGATGCGGGATCGGCGTGAGCACGCTAGCTGCGCCCACACGCTGGGCGACCTCGATCGCGGACTCGATGCTCTCGCGGCAGACGTTGTGTATGACGTCACGATCGCGGGCATAGGGCTCCAGCACGTCCATGCGCATCAGGTCGAGTAAGGCGGTCCAATCGGCGGCGGCGCCGAGGATCCCACCGCGCGGTCGCACCTGTACTACCTCGACGCCCTTGTCGCGGAAGACGCGATAGCCATCGAACTCCGATGGATGAAAGCGGTCGACGCGGTAGCTCCGGTCCTGTTGGGGCGGCCACATGCAAGCCACGCGAACGTCGTGGCCGCGGGAGACCAGTCCAGTCGCGAGGTGATATGTGAGGCTCTCCGAACCGCCGATCGGTTGGTAGAGCCGCTTCACGAAGAGGATTCGCACGCAGCCCCCTTGAGCGTCAGTATGCCGGACAACAGGGCACCCCCGCCATTTGGCGGGGGTGCCTTCTGCAATGCCGTTGCCTGATGCGAGCCTACGGGTTCTTGCGCTCGAGGTCCTCGTTCTCGTTCTCGACGCCCCTCTTCAGGTCGCCGAGGCCTTCGCGGACCTTGCCCTTGCCCTGTTCGACCTTGCCCGAGATTTCGGTCGACTTGTCGTCGATGGCCTTGCCCCACTCTTCCTTGGCCTTGCCACCGATCTGCTCGCCCTTGCCTTTGACCTTGTCTTCCATACGTGAACCTCCGTCTTTTGTGCTTGTAAGCACGACGGGAGAGGGAGCAGGAACAATGCCAGGCGAGGAACCGAGGTCTACGAAGCGGTTGCTTCGGTCGCGAGCCCCAAAAACTTGAGCCACGAGCGCTCGGTCTTGAGATAGCTCGAGAACAGATACTGCGGCGTGGAGGGCGGGCGGAACGGTTCGCGGACGAGTTTCATCCGCGATTCAGAAATCGTCTTTCCACCCTTCCTGTGATTACACGATTTGCACGCCGCGACGACGTTCTCCCAGACGTGCTGCCCGCCACGATGACGAGGCACGACATGATCGATCGTCAGATCGTGCGCGTGTTTGCCGCAGTACTGACACGTGTAGTCGTCCCGCTGCAGGACTTCCTTCCGGGTGAGCTTGACCACCGGCCGGGGTCGCTTGATGTGGTAGGCCAGTCGGATCACGGACGGAGCGGCGAAACGAGAGCGGGCCGAGACGATGATGGCGTGGTTGTGCTCGAGGATCTCCGCCTTCTCCTTGCCAAGCAGAACGATCGCCCGCCGCACGTTGCAGACGTTGAGCGGCTGGTAGTCGAGATTGAGCACCAATACGTTGGCATCGACCGCGCTCATAGGTTCTTCGATTGTAGGGGCAGGCGCGTTCGGGGGAGGGCTAGAATTCGTTTGTCTATGGCTGAAACGGGGACCTGGACGCTGAAGAGCGGGCTCGCCCAGATGCTCAAGGGCGGGGTAATCATGGACGTCGTCACCGCGGAGCACGCGAAGATCGCCGAAGAGGCTGGGGCCTGCGCGGTAATGGCGCTGGAGCGCGTGCCTGCTGACATCCGCGCGGCGGGTGGTGTCGCGCGTATGTCTGATCCCGAGAAGATCCTGGAGATCATGTCGGCGGTCACGATCCCGGTGATGGCGAAGTGCCGGATCGGTCATTTCGTCGAGGCGCAGGTGCTCGAATCGCTCGGCGTGGATTACATCGACGAGAGCGAAGTGCTGACTCCGGCAGACAAGCAATATCACGTCGAGAAGCATCCGTTCCGCGTGCCGTTCGTCTGTGGCGCGCGCGATCTCGGCGAAGCACTCCGCCGTATCCACGAGGGCGCCGCGATGATCCGAAGCAAGGGCGAAGCCGGGACGGGCGATATCGCCGAGGCCGTGACGCATTTGCGTGCGATAACGTCCGCGATCCGCGAGCTTGGCAAGCTCGACGCGCATGCATTGCGGTCGAAGGCTGACGAGTACCGCGTGCCGCTCCAGCTCGTGAAGGATGTCGCCGAGAAGCAGAAGCTGCCAGTCGCGTTGTTCTGCGCCGGGGGTATCGCGACGCCCGCGGATGCCGCGCTGACGATGCAGCTCGGCGCGGAGGGCAATTTCGTCGGGTCCGGGATCTTCAAGTCGGAGAATCCCGACAAGGTCGCGCGCGCGATCGTGCAGGCGACCACGCACTTCACCGACGCCAAGCTCATCGCCGAGGTCTCGCGTGGTCTCGGCATGCCGATGCGCGGCATCGCGCTCGAGGCGATCCCCGAGCGTGAACGGCTCGCAGTCCGCGGCTGGTAAGCGGCGCCGCGTCGGCGTACTCGGCCTGCAGGGCGATTTTCAAGAACACCTCGAGGTCCTGCGCGAGATTGACGTCGAGCCCGTGGACGTGCGTCGGCCGGAACACCTCGAGGGTGTCGATGCGCTCATCATTCCCGGCGGTGAGAGCACGACGATCAGCAAGCTTTCGGATCTCTACGGTCTCACCGAGCCGATTCGCGAACGCGCCCGTCACGGCATGCCGCTGTGGGGAACGTGCGCTGGCGCGATCTTTCTCGCCACGCGAGTCCCAGGCCGACCCCAAACCATCCTCTCGTTGATGGATATGACCGTCGAGCGCAATGCCTTTGGCAGACAGGTCGACTCGTTCGAGGCGGATCTCAAAGTGCCGAAGCTCGGCCCGGCACCGTTCCACGCTGTCTTCATCCGAGCCCCCAAGATCACTGAGGTTGGTAAAGGCGTGAACGTGCTCTCGCGTCTTGATGACGGGACCATCGTCGCGGCGCAGCAGGGAACGTTGTTGGCGACCTCGTTCCACCCGGAGCTCACGCCAGATCGCCGATTTCATCGCTACCTCGTCGACCTCATTGATCGTTCGTGAGCGCGCGTCGCGCGATGCCCACCGACGTGCGCGCCGTCGCCGAGGTCTTTCGACTGGCGCGAGCGAACCCCGAGCGCGGGATGGTCGCGTCGGTGTTGCCGCTGTCGTTCGTCATGGCGCTCGCCGATCCGTTCACGCTTTTGCGAGGCGGACTCGGCATACATCCGACGGCGAGACTTTTCGTCGAGTCGCAGGGACGCATGCGTGCGGCGGCGTTGGTCTATCTGGCACGTCGTCCGGAGTGGGTGGTGTTGCTGCTCGCCGCGCGGCCGGATCCGGGCGGCGCGGATGGCGCATTCCGCGTGTTGAGCGAGGTCTGTGCGGCGGCCGCGAGAGAAGGGATGCAGCGTGTCTTCGCCGCGGTTCCGGATCAACCGGTTTCGCGCGAGACGCTTTTCCAGGCGGGCTTCTATTCGTACACGACCGAAACCTGGTACGTGGCGAGCGGTCCGGTGACGGCAACGACGAAGACGACTCGTTCGGTGAGGCCGGCGCGCGGACGGGACGCCCATGACCTGTTCAAGTTGTATCTGCGGACGACGCCGCACGCTGTGCAGCGGGCCGAGCAACTGACGGTCACTGACTTCGATCTTGATCGGCGCGCGGGCGCGCTCGCGCCGCCCCACCTTCTCGAGGGGAATCCGCTGTCGATGCGGCGCGGCGCGATGCTGATCACAAGAGACGGTCAGGACGCGATCGATGCAACGTATGTTGGTTTCCATGGACGGGGCGTGCATCCGCATGTCTGCAAACTCCGGACGGCGCATGTCGATGTCGATTTGGCGCGCGACCTGATTCGAATCGGTGCTGCCTCGCTGGACGCTCACCACGCCGTCGCATCTCCGGTTCGTCCGTATGAGGAGCATGTCGCTCGAGCGCTTGAATCCGAAGGCTTTCGGCCTGTGGCAGGAGCGATGCTTTTCGTGAAGGAGCTTGCGGTGCGCATCGAGGAACGCGCGCTCGCCCCCGCTGTGGTGCGCTAACTTCGACCGAGCTCTGCGAGTCGGCTTACGGCCTCGGCGCGATTTGCGGCTCCGAGCTTGCTGCGCGCGTTCGCGACGTGCCGAGCGATGGTGTGTTCGCTTAGGTCCAGGCGGCTCGCGATATCGCGATTTGTCAGACCACGGGCCGCAAGCTGGAGGACCTCGACTTCTCTCTCGCTGAGGGCGGTGTCAGACGCTGGACGTGAACTCAATCGTCGCGCCAACACTCCTAGATCATCACGGCGACGGCCCGCGCGCTCGACGAGCTCGCGAGCGCGACTTGTACCCAGCTTCGCCAGAGCGCGGATGCCTGCCTCGCGCGCATCTTGCGGAGCGCTGTCATCTTCTGCATGACGCATCGCGATCTCGGCGGTGACATTTGGCCGACCGGCCACGAGCGCCATCTCCACAACGCTGAGTCCCCTCAATCCGCGGGCTGTCAGACCCAGCGCGGCTTCTGACGCGATCTGTGGTGGAACCAGAATCGGCCGACGCCATGCAGTGACCTTGATTAGACGGTGCAGAGACCTCGCAGCCCATTCTGTTGGATTTATCGCTGTCATCCACGTCAGAGCTGAGACTTGAGCCCACACCGAACCGGATAGCCGGGCTTGTTCGAGTGCGTCAGCAAATGAGGAATGACGTGGTCTGGTGAATCCGTCAAGCAGCAGAGGAATGACCCTTAGCCCGGGTGCCGCTCGCCGCGCTTCGACCAGCAAAGCCTCGAGTCCGGTCTCATCACGTTTCTTGCCTGAAAGGACATCCAACGCGATGCTCCAAGAGCGGGCCTGTAACTCAGCCCGCGGAGACGCCATTCCGACCGCAACGCGGTCAAGAACTCTCACGCTCCAGGCAAACCGCTCGTCAGCACGCAACGACATAAGAGGGATCAGGTGGCCGAGCATTTCCCAAGTTCCGAGCGGGCTGTATCCAACAGCGCTTGCTACCAGCGATGGCCACGAAAGCTCCGCGACGCCACCACCCGCGGCATACTCGATCAATCCTTCCAAGTCGTTGGCGACAGTTCGCAATTGTTCGCCCTGGCCTCCCAGTCTCTGACCGCTTCGCGCCAGGCCAAGCGCGATTTGCAGACGTCCCCCGTGAACCTCCGATATAGACAGCAGAACGGCGTCTTGAAGTGCCCGATACAGAAGATGGCGTCGAGCCGGCATGTCAGGCCTGTTTAGTGTCACGCTTGAAAACCTCGTTCCGAGCATCAAGCGCATGAGCTTCTTGTGGCGTCGCCAATCTCGGTTCAGTTGGAGCTCATGTATATCGAAGAGCGCCGTTTGGTGAACCGAAGGACCAACCGGAGCCGTCGTTTGGCTGATGGGGGCCAACCAGATGTCCCGAATGCCTTCCAATTCGATCGACTCCAGTGGCCGCAACTCAAGGCATTTCTGCAGATCGTCCCAGTCGCCGTAGTCGATCGCCGTAACAGCGCGATATCTGTCAAACAGAGGATCGATGCCGAGCGGAAGCCGACGAACGAGTTGAATCAATTGTCGACCGTACGGGCCATCCGTCGTGACGCCATCCATCAGTGCTCGAAGCTTCTCGCGTACCACCGGCCAGTCCTGTGCTTGAAAAGCCACGACGAGCTCCGGCGGGAGATCTTCAAAGGTTCCAAATGCCCAGGGGTCGAAGTCGACGGGTAGGGGTGCAAACGGAGTCCTTCTCAAAGTGCCGTCCCGAAAATGCTCAACCCGCTCAGGTTTCTGTGCGGCCCAACTGAAATTCTCATAACTGCTCCCCACAAAGCCCGAGCGACAAGTCTAGTTTGGCGTCAAGCCTCGTCGTGGCTCGTCGCGCGTGGCTGGTTCTGACCATCGATGGCTTCAGACGCAGAATCGGCGTGGCTTCTTGCAGCGCCTGGTTGGCGGTTTTGAGGGATGCGCTGTGATCGTTAGGCCCTTAGTAACTTCGGAAAACGACGTGGCAACGACGACTGGTCCTACCGAATTTGTCCGTCTTTTGCATACAGCGACGCGGCCGCGGTCAAATCACCCAACGCAAAAACGTGTTGACCTTGAGCCGATTGACGTGCTGTCTTTGCTAGCCGCTGCATCTTGGAATGTCAGCTTCATGCTCCTCGATCGCTTCCTGCGCGATCTCGGCTTTCGGCGAGTGCCAGAGGTACAGCGCGCGTGCCGTTACGCCACCGTGGTCCCGGTCGTAGTCCTGGTCACCCAATACCGCGCGCGCGCTTCAAAACGGGCGCATCTTCTATACGCGGAATGCGGGAGATTTCGCACGAGTGGCGCTTTTTTTGAAGACGCTGTGGCGATCATTCGGGCCGGGCAAATCGTCGCTTATCCGGTTCCCGCGATCGATGAGTCGGTACTAGCGGCGTCCTCGCTCTTCGCGGAGTGCTTCGAGGCGCAGCGACGAGATTTTCCGCGGCGCCGGACGCCGCCCGCTGCCTAACGGCTCGACGCTATGCTGTCGATAAGCGAGTTGCCCGGAGATCGGAATTTCCGGGCATGTCGTCAGGTGGTGAAGGTGGCTCAGCCGACGACCGATGATCTTGACGCTCTGCTCCGCGGTCTCCCTCCCGATATTCACCAAAACCTTGCCGCAGTGGACGGACTCGACAGCCTATTAGAAGTCGTGATGGACCTAGGGCGTCCCGCGGAGGCCCGGTTTCCGGGACGGGAAGATACCCTCGTCGACCGCGAAGTAACCGCGGAGGATCTGGCATATGTAATCGCTCGGATCGGTCAGTTCGGGGCTGACAATCGAGCAGGAATCGAACGGACACTTCATAGAATCTCGGCGCTGCGGAACCGCGCCGGCAAGGTCGTCGGACTAACGCTGCGTATCGGGCGTGCTGTCTATGGCACAAGCGACATCGTGCGAGATGTCGTTGAATCCGGGAAGAGCATCCTTCTTCTTGGTCGGCCTGGCATGGGAAAGACGACAATGCTGCGAGAAGTCGCGCGCGTTCTGGCAGACGATCTCGGAAAGCGCGTTGTCATCGTCGACACCTCAAACGAGATCGGTGGCGATGGAGACATCCCTCACCCCGGCATAGGGCGTGCGCGCCGTATGCAAGTTCCAACTCCGTCCCTGCAGCACTCCGTCATGATCGAGGCTGTCGAGAACCATATGCCCGAAGTAATCATCATCGACGAAATTGGCACAGAGCTTGAGTCGGTCGCCGCCCGAACAATTGCGGAGCGTGGGGTTCAGCTCATTGGTACCGCGCACGGGAACACCTTGGAAAATGTGATGCTCAATCCGACGCTTGCTGACCTTGTTGGTGGCATTCAAACGGTGACTCTCTCGGACGAGGAA
>VBHP01000002.1:59242-86987 GCA_005881435.1 Chloroflexota bacterium
TGGCAGAGACTTGTCATCTATCACGACGTTGCCGCAACTGTCGACGCGATCCTTCTTGGCCTTCCGATCGTCCCGGAGTTGCGTTACCGCGATGACACTGGCGCTGTGCGTGTGGAGCCAGCAGCTCCGTCTCGCGAACCTGCAGAAGCACTTGAGCGACGGGCTATGCCGCGGCTCGCCATCCTCGGCTCGTCCGTTGATCGATTGAGGGTGTATCCCTTCGGAATCACATGGAAGCGCGTAGAAGATGCCGCCCGATCATTGAGCTTGCCAGTGCAGGTTGTACGTGGACCGGAAGAGGCTGACGTAGTCATAACTATGCGTAACTACTACCGTCGGAAGTCGCAGCGACTTCGGGATGCTGAAGCGTCCGGCGTGCCTATCTACGTCGTGAAGAGCAACAGCGAGTCGCAGATAGAGACAGCTCTTTCCAGCATCTTCGAGCTTCGCCGCGCGGTGCCTGAGGATCAAGCGCTTGAGGAAGCGAACGCTGCAATTGCCGCAATCCGCCAGGGGACAACCGATCAGGTGGAACTCTCGCCTCAGAATGCTTACACGAGACGATTGCAGCACGAGCTCGCTGAACGCTCCCGCCTTGCATCACGAAGCACTGGACATGAGCCTGAACGCCGCGTCGAAATCTATCGTGACGACGGCCATCCTCGCGGAGCACCCCCTCCAGAACGTGGTCCTTGGCAGTGACGAGAGGCCTGTTGATCTCAATCGAGGGCGGCGAAGGCGCGGGAAAGAGCGCGCTGAGTAAAGCGCTCCTCGCACATTTCGATGTACGTGGACTGCGGGTGCGCGCTGTTCGGGAGCCTGGTGGTACTCGTATTGGTGAGCGAATTCGGGAAGTCCTTCTTTACGGGCGAGAACTGAGTTTGACACCGGAGACGGAGGCGTTGCTGTTTTCGGCTGCGCGAGCGCAGTTGACGCAGGAAGTCGTACGTCCTGCACTGTACTCAGGAACTCACGTCGTCGCCGATCGCTTCTTCGACTCGACGCTTGCTTATCAGGGTTACGGTCACGGCGTCGATCTGGACCGTCTGCGAGCCATGACACGTCTCGCAGTTGGAGAGCTCGTACCCGACATTACATTCCTGCTTGATCTTAGTGTCGAGCAAGCGCGTTCACGGACCGGGAAGCGTGCGCCGACCTGGGATCGATTCGAGTCTCGAGACGAAGACTTTCATGAACGTGTTCGTCAAGGTTACCTACGCCTCGCCCGTGAAGAGCCGAAGCGTTGGATCGTACTTGATGCATCCATGCCGGAAACAAAACTCGCTCAACTTGTTGCAGCTCGCGTTGACGAGGAACTGGCTCGCCACTCGAATAGAATCCCAACTCGCCAATGAAGCTGATCGTCGCGATTGTCCACAACGAAGATGCAGGGGCTCTCGTCGACGCACTCACGGACAAGGAATATCGAGTGACTCGCTTGCAAAGCCAGGGCGGCTTTCTGAAGCAGGGCAATGCCTCGGTGCTTGTCGGACTGGAGGACGCACAGGTTGATGAAGTGCTAGCGACGATTAAGGAAACCTGTCACGCAAGAACGCAATTTATCAACCCAACTCCTCCAATCATGGAGCCAGGCGAGTTTTACATGCCATATCCCGTAGAAGTGGAGTTCGGCGGGGCGACTGTCTTTGTCCTTTCGGTTGATCGGTACGAGCGCCTATAGCTTTTTTCGTATCGCGAAAATGTCATTAATTCTCAATCTGATCGGCCCGATGTAGAGACGCGAGATCTTGAGGGAAGGAGGTCGGGGGTAGTGCGTCGTCTACTCGCTGTCATCGCCGGGCTCCTGGCCCTAGTTATCAGCGGCGGAGCTGGCTTCGGCGGCTTCTAGCCAGTTCTTCTTCGGGCAAGCCGTTCCGAATCCCTGTCTGGACGGGGTTTGTGCATTTTGATGTCCTGCGGGGGATGAATCCCCCGTACGGGCGTCTTTATGCTGCCTAGCTCGTGAGTCGAACTCCTCGGGCAGGCCTCACTCTTCTTGTAGCGCTGGTTGTTGCCACAGGCGCGGTCGTAACTGTTCACGTTTCGTTCCCCCCTCCTCAGAACTTGGATCTCGGGCGGCTGTTTTTTTGGATCGTCCTAGCTTTCGCCGCGAGCGTCGCTTCAGTCCAACTCCCCGGTGGAGTGCACGCTTACATGAACACTGCCGTTTTGATCGGGACAGTGTTCGATTCGCAGCTCCCTCATCCGTTCTCAGTCGTGTGGGTCGGGCTCATCGGCACGACATCCATTCGAGAGTTACGACTTCAAGTGCCTTGGTACGGCGTCGTGTACAACCACGTCACCTTTGCTCTTGCAGGCTTTGCCGCTTCAAGCGTAATCGCGATCACCGCAGCGACAGTCAGAGAAGACGATCCGCTAGGGATCGTCGCGCAGATCGCGCTTGCAGGCACAACGTTCACGCTCTTGAACGCTTCGCTGGCGATAGCCGCCGCCAGCATTCGCACGGGGGTGCCGCTCAGAAGGGTTTGGGCTCTCAGTGTTCCAAATGTCGGACTCGGCGTTCTCGCGCAGGTACCGCTGGGATGGCTTATGGCGGTGATTGCGATCAAGGTCGGCATATGGGCCACGATCTTGTTCGCAGTGCCGCTCTTCCTTGCACGGTACACATTCAATAGATACGTGGAAGTCCGCGAGTTGTTTTTGGGAAGTGTAAGTGCCCTCTCGCAGGCCATCGACGCGAAAGATGGTTACACACGGGGCCACGCTGATCGTGTATCCAGAATCGCGGGCGCGATTGCTCGCGAGGTGGGCTTATCCGAATCTGAGATTGAGAACATTGAACTCGCGGGAATGCTTCACGACATTGGAAAGATCGGTGTTGAGGATCGAATACTTCTTAAGCCGGCTCGGCTGGATCTTGAGGAAGTCGACGCGATGCAGCGGCATCCGATCTACGGCGCGTCGATTCTCGAGCCGTCGAGGCAATTGAGACCTCTCGTCCCTATCGTGCTGCATCATCACGAACACTACGACGGATCAGGCTATCCGGAAGGTCTTATTGGTGATGAGATACCCATCGGTAGTCGCATCCTTCTGGTTGCCGACGCTTACGAGGCGATGACATCGGATCGCATCTACCGGAAGGCCATTGGACACGAGGGAGCGCTTCAGCAGTTAAACAAGTACAAGGGTATTCAGTTCGACCCAAAGCTGGTTCGCACGTTTGAGCGCGTTCTTGAGAAGCGTGGCGTTGCTGCCTTCGAGGCCAGTGATTTGCCCCCGATCACTTACGAAACGCTGGCTGAGGTACGCCGCCGCTTGACTCGGGAGCCGAAGGCCCGCGAGCCCTCGCATGCTGGTTAGTGCGATCGCGGCGGGACTGCTAGTTGGCCTCGCGTTCAGAGGTGACATAAGGCGAATCGCCTCGGTACATTTTCGCTGGCTTGTGCTGTTTTGCATTGCTCTTGCCCTGCGACTGATAAGCACGGCTCCACTGGGAGAAACGAATCAGAGACTCTTGTACGTTTTTTCGCTTTTCCTCCTGGTCGTCTTCACCTTCGTGAACTGGAAAGTTCCGGCCGCTCCGCTCGCAACACTCGGGATCGCGTCAAATGCCGCCGTCGTGGCGCTCCATGAGGGCGCGATGCCAGTCTCTTCTGCGGCGGTTGAGGCGCGTGGCGTAGGAGGCGCGGGAGATCCTCTCCATATCATCACGGCCGACCCCAGTCCCTTCGGCGATGTCTTGGTGATTCCGCCTTTCGGCGTGTACAGCGTCGGCGACCTTCTCTTAGCGGTCGCCGTGTTGATTTTCATAGTTGAGTCAATGAGAACGCCGAAGTGACCACTGCGGCACGAGCCGTTCCGCTACTGAATGACAGAAACTTCGCCCTTTTTTGGGTCAGTCAATCTGTAAGCGGCTTTGGCGATCAACTCACGGTGATAGCGCTCGCCGCTCTTGTCTGGAATACGACGCGCTCGAGTCTGATAACTGCACTGGTTGTGATCGTTTCTACGGTGCCCCACGCATTTTTTGGTTTCTTCGCTGGCCCGATTGCTGACGCCTTCGGCCGAAGGCGCACTCTTGTGGCATGCGACCTAACCAGAATGGTGGCTGTCTCGGCGATTCCGTTCGCGATAATGATGAACCTGCCCCTGGTGGTGCTTTTTGCTGTGGTACTTATCGCAACATTTGCAGCCGCGCTGTTTACGCCGACGAAAGCGGCTCTACTTCCCGAACTACTACACGAGAGTGCCTTGGCGCGCGGGAATGCCTTTGTTCAAATGTCCGATCGCACGATCGAGATCGGCGGTAAGGCGGCTGCTGGAATTCTCTATCTAGCGATTGGCCCAGCAATCTTCTTTCTCGATGCGCTCACATTTCTGGTGTCTGCTGTGCTATTGGCCCAAATTCGTATCTCCGACGCGGCGAGTCTGACTATCACTTTGAGAGGGATCTTTTCGGATGCGTCGACGGGGTTGCGGGTCATTGGCGAAAGCGTAGTGCTGTCGGCGAATCTCGTTTTCTCGTTGGCCGCACAAGTGAGCGTCGCAGTTGCTAACACACTGCTTCCGGTATTTTTCTTTCGTGAACTCCACGCTGGTCCTGATGCGTTTGGCGCCGCCGAAGCTGTTCTTGCCGCAGGCATCGTTCTCGCCTCCTTGTTCGCACCTGCGCTCATCGAGAGGACGAACAAAGGTCGACTGGTCGTCGCCTCGTTTGCTGTACAAGGAGCATGTCTCCTCGCTCTATGG
This sequence comes from Chloroflexota bacterium, assembly GCA_005881435.1. GTDB lineage: Bacteria > Chloroflexota > Limnocylindria > P2-11E > CF-107 > CF-107. The sequence goes on from VBHP01000002.1 coordinate 63,956, forward strand.
ATGGCACCGCGCCTCGAGGTCGTGTTCGGACTATTGTTTCTCGGCGGCTGCGCCAATGCGGTGTACCTCATCTCAAACGTGACGATCTATCAAGAACAGACCAGGCCAGAATTCCGAGGTCGCGTCTTCAGCACGCGGTACGCGCTTCTGAATCTCGTCTGGCTGCCGATAATGATCGTGAGCGGAGCCCTCGCCGAGCACATGAGTGCCGCCGAACTCATCGGCATTGCTGGCGCGTTCACACTCGTCGTCGCCATCACCGGCTCCTTCATCCGAAGCATTCGCGACGTTCGCTAGCTCGCTTGCCACTGGGCGTTTTGACAGGTGTTCGCAAAGGGGCCATATACTGCCGCCCAGACCGCCTCCGAGGCAACGAAAAGACCAAAAAGTCCGTCAAATTGGGAAGGAACCGTACAGTTGGCACAAGGTCAGATCGTTGTGGCCGACGATGATGCGTCGATCCGCTCCCTGCTCAAACAGCTGCTGACCGACGAAGGATTCAATGTCATGGAGGCGTCCACCGGCGGCGAGGTCGTCGAACGGGTCAAGTCTGATCACCCCGATCTGGTGATCATGGACATTCGCATGCCCGAGGTTGATGGCCTCGAGGCACTATCGCGGATCAAGGCCACATCTCCCCAGACCGCCGTGGTGATGATGACGGCCTTTGGCACTTCGAACGTGGCGATTCGCGCAATGGAGCTCGGCGCGTTCGACTACATCACGAAGCCTTTCGAACTCGACAAGATCATCCACACGGTCCGCCGTTGCCTCGAATACAAGGAGCTCACGAACGAGGTCCAGGTACTGCGGCAAGAGATCAGCTCGCTCGTTCAGACAGAGCGCATCGTCGGCAACTCGTCGCCGATGCAAGAGGTCTATAAGACCGTGGGCAAGGTCGCGAAGTCCGATGCGACCGTTCTCGTTACCGGAGAAAGCGGCACGGGCAAGGAACTCGTCGCCGAGGCGATCCACTACAACTCCAACCGGCGTTCGGGGCCGCTGGTAAAGGTGTCCTGTGCCGCATTGCCCGAAACTTTGCTCGAGGCAGAGCTCTTCGGTCACGAAAAGGGATCGTTCACTGGCGCCCTCGCGATGCGCAAGGGCCGATTCGAACTTGCCGACAAAGGAACGATCTTCCTCGATGAGATCGGTGAGATCACGCCATCAGTGCAGACGAAGCTGCTTCGGGTACTTCAGGACCGCATCATCGAGCGCGTTGGTTCCTCGGTCGCGATCAAGGTCGACATCCGTGTCATCGTCGCGACGAATCAGGATCTCGGTAAGCTCGTCGAGCAGAACAAGTTCCGAGAAGACCTGTTCTATCGGCTGAATGTGATCTCGATCCACATGCCGCCATTGCGCGATCGAAAGGAAGACGTGCCTCTCCTCGTCGAGCATTTCCTAGCCAAGCACCGCTACAGCGCCACGGCGCAACCGGCGGCGATCTCCGAGGAAGCCCTGAATCGCCTCATCGCGTACGAGTGGCCGGGTAACGTCCGCGAGCTCGAGAACGTCATTCAGCGCGCCGTGGTGCTGTCACGCGGACAGATCATCACGAGTAGGGAGCTCCCCTTTGGCGATGAGGGCGACGGGGATGAGGAGGAAGGCGGCGAAATCCCGAGCGAGCGATCCTTCTTCAAGCGCAGCGTGGCGCAATTCGAAAAGGACCTCATCATGAAGGCGCTCCGCGATGCCGGCGGCAACCGAAGCAAGGCCGCTGAGATGCTGGGCATTTACCGACGCTTGCTGTACGCGAAGATAAAGGAGTACAAGCTCGAGGGCTACCCGCCCAAGGGCCGCTAGGAGGACGCACTGGGGACCCTCCGCTTCGGTATTCGCGCGTTCTTCGTCGGTCTCGTCGTCGGACTGCTCTTCGCGCCGCGCCCGGGTCAGGAGAGTCGTCGCATCCTGCGCGAACGTTTCCTCGAATTTGTCGACGCTGCGGCCGAGGTTCTGGCGCTGCCGCAAGAGCCCGTTTCGACTCCCGAACCGACGGTCTCGCATGGCCCGTAAGGCCGCCGCAACTCGTCTGGCCGTGATTCGAATGCACGAGGCGAGCGGTACCGCCCGTCAGAGTTGGACGGCAGCCGTTCGCGCTGCGATCGCTCAGGCTCGCAAAGAGATCGAGGGCAACGAGGTCATCGGTTTCGAGGTCGTCCGTTTCGCCGGAGATACGACCGGCCGTTCGATCCGCGCGTATCGCGCCACGGTGCGCGTGGCATACCGCGACCGCGTTTTACCGCCAAAACGCCGCTAGTCCTCAAAAGCCCCACCTGTCAAGGATATTGACAACGGAGCGCACTCCTTAACACAATGTCGCCTCTCTCACCCGCTCGATTGGGAGAGAGGCAGACAGGGGAGGCGGACAGGGCATGACTCAGCTCGATCTCACGGATGGGCTTACGCGTCTTCTCATCCAGAACGAGGGTGAGGTCATTGGCCGGTTGCGGCTGTCGGCGGCGGAGGCCGCGCGCGTTTGCAACGTCACGCCGCGTCAGCTCATCTACTGGACGAAGAAGGGGATCATCAAGCCGTCCCCACACGACGAGCACGATTACGACATCTACGCCATGGAAAAGGTCATCCGCATTCGCCAAGCCCTCGACCGCGGTTATTCGCTGGAAAAGGCGGCGCAGGTGGTCGAGCAGGACATGGCCTCGCAGCGATCCGAACTCGACCGCCTCGACAGCATGACCGCGGAGGACCTAGAGGGCGAGCTGCGCCAGCGGCTCGAAGGGCTCGAGGGGCGTGTGCAACAGCTCCGTCGCACATTGCCCGCCTCGCTGACGCTCGCGCGTCTCCGACGTGCGGTCGGAGCGCTCGATTCGCTCGAGCATTCGGGAACGTTGCATACCACCGCCTCGAACGGCGACACCGCCAAGGCCGTCGCGGTCCGACTATCCCGCGCCGTCGACGAGCTCGAAACCTTGCTTCGTGAGGTCCAACCGGCGACCACGTAGCACTCGGGCAGGCATCATGTGGTCGTGCTCCCTGCGCGTTCGCTCGCCGCGCTGATCGCCGCGAAGCTGACTCGCGCCGCCCTTCGGCTCACCGGCCGCGGCGCCACAACGCTGCCGGGGCTCGCCGCGCTCTCCCTCGATCCCGCCGTCGCTGCACACATCGCCGCGCGATTGCCGAAGGGCGTGGTGGTGGTCAGCGGGACGAATGGGAAGACGACCACTAGCCGAATGCTGGCCGACGTCGTTCGGCTGTCGGGATGGCACCCGGTACACAACCGCGCGGGTTCAAACCTCGCACGTGGCGTCGCGGCGGCGCTGGTGGCGGACGCGACCTGGATCGGCGAGCCGCGGGCCGACGGCGCGATCTTCGAGGTGGACGAGGCGTCCATCGTCACGGTCGCGCGCCTCGTGCGGCCACGCGTGCTCGTGATCACCAATCTCTTCCGCGATCAACTCGATCGGTACGGTGAGCTCGACACCGTCGCCCGACGTATGCGCGACGCAGCAGCGGCGTTGCCGGTGCAAGCGACGCTCGTGCTGAACGCCGACGACCCGATCGTGAATCTCATCGGGGACAACTTTGCCGGCAAAGTCATCCGGTTCGGTATCGACGACGCGACCGTTCATGGCGCGCTCGCGCAGAACGTCAGCGATCTCACACATTGCCCGCGTTGCCGCGCGCGGCTCCGGTACGACCGCGTCGTCCTCGGACATGTCGGCGATTACCGCTGCCCCAACTGCGGCTTCGCCCGTCCCCACCCGGAGGTCGCCGCGACGCAGGTCGAGAGCGACGCCGAAGGCACGCGGTTCGTCCTGGGCGCCGGCGAAGGCGCTGCCGTGCGGGTGCCGCTTCCCGGTGTGTACAACGCTTACAACGCCCTCGCCGCGATCGCCGCGGGACACGCACTCGGCATCGAGGCCACGACCGCGGCGCGCGCGATCGGGTCGTTCCGTCCGGCGTTCGGACGGCTGGAGCTCGTCGAGGCCGAAGGCCGGCGTCTTCGTCTGGTGCTGGTCAAGAACCCAGCCGGCTTCAACGCGGCTGCCGCGACGCTGCTGAGCCGAGTCGGATCGGTGCGACTCCTGACCGCACTCAACGACCTCGACGCAGACGGGCGCGACGTGTCGTGGATCTGGGACGCCGACTTCGAGGCGCTCGCGCCCCGCATCGAGTGGGCGGTCGTGACCGGACTGCGGTCGCGTGATCTCGCGCTGCGTCTGAAATACGCCGGCCTGAAGCCGGACCGCACGTACGTCGTGGACGGTTGGGACGACGCCGTGCGGGACGTGCTGCGACGCAGCCGGCCCGGCGATGAGATCGACGTACTCGCGACCTACACCGCCACCCTCGCGCTGCGGCGTACGCTCTCACGCATGGGTTACGCGAAGGAGTTCTGGCAGGACTAATGGACCTGCGTATTTGTCATCTCTACGGCGATTTGATGTCGATCTACGGAGATCGCGGCAACGTGCTCACGCTGCAGCGCCGCGCGGAGTGGCGAGGTATCGCGGCGACGGTCGAGACCGTCAGCGCGGGGGACCGTCTCGATCCGGAACGCTTCGATCTCTACTTCTTCGGCGGCGGACAAGATGCGCAGCAGGACATCGTCGCTGCCGATCTCGCTGGCCCGAACGGCGTCGCACTGAAGGAAGCGATCGCCGGCGGGGCGGCGGTGCTATCGGTGTGCGGCGGCTATCAGCTCCTCGGTCACTTCTATCGACCGTTCGAGGGGCCGGAGCTTCCTGGCGTGAGTGCCCTCGACGTCCACACCGTGGCCGGAAGGCGTCGATTCATCGGCAACGTCGTGGCCACGGCGGAGCAGCCGCTGGTGGGGTTCGAGAACCACTCCGGCCTGACCTATCTCGGACCGAACGCGAAGCCGCTCGCGACCATCGAGGTCGGGGCCGGCAACAATGGCGAGGACGGGAGCGAAGGCGCGGTACAGGGCAAGGTGATCGGCACCTACCTGCACGGGTCGCTCCTCCCGAAGAACCCGTGGCTGGCGGACAAGGTCATCACTTGGGCGCTGGAGCGACGGAACGGGCACGTCGATCTGCCAGCACTCGACGACACCGCTGAGCGCGAGGCGCGCGAGCACGCGATCGCCCTGGCCCACAAACGCCGCTAGTACCACCGCCTCGTACCATTCGCTCCTTTCGCCTGCCGCCATAGCTTGCGGCGGCCATGACGGCCCGCCTCTTCCGCCTCCTCGTGCTCGGCCTGGCGATGCTGCCGTTCGAGGCCGCTCTGGCGTACGCGGACGACGGCCCGCCACAGACCCTCCTCTCTGCGGCGGGCCGCCTCCGACCGACCGAGACCATCGAGCGGGTTGCCGCTCCCGGCGTGGTCAAGGTTCTGGTGAGCGTGCCCGGGTACATGTCAGATCCAGCCGACACCTCGTACTGGCAGCGGCTCTACGACGCGACTCCCGAATACCGTCACGTGGGCTTGGGACGAGACATCGGTACATACGACACGCGCGGATCCGTGGCAGTCAGCGGCGACGCACTTCGCAGGTCGGTCCAGCGTCTCGTCACCGTGGACGACGTGGATGCTGTCGCGTTGGTCGGCGTCTCACAAGGCGGCAACGTCATCAAGGCGAGCGTTCGCTCCGGGCTCTCGTCGCGCGACAACCTGACGACGATCACGACGCTGTCCTCCCCGCTCAATGGATCGACGACCGCACGCGTGATCCGCGCCGCCGACAGCGTCGCGACCTTGCTCGGTGTTCACGACCAGCTTCGTTGGCTCGTCAAGTCGCTCTTCGGCGCAGACGTCGAGGACGCGGCCCTAGCCGAGCTCGAGCAACCCGATTCGTTCACGCCTCCTCCGCATATCGGCTTCACGCAGTTCTACATAACCGGCGACCTCCTCGTTTCCAGCCGCGACGCCACTGTGCCGGGGGCGATGCATCGCAACCTCACGCCGTTCCTGCTGGAGGCGCATGGGGGCCAGATCAACGATCCAAGAACGCTGCCACCGGTCGTCGACGCGATCCGCGGCAAAGACGTGACCGCACCGACAGCCGAGTCCACGATCGCCGAGCTTCTGGCGCCGCCGGCCGATGGGCTTCGCGATCGGATCCTCCTCGGCCTCGCAATCCTGTTCGTTTCGGCTGCGGTCGTACTCGGGGCGCTGGAAAAGGTGGTTGCCGCCGCGAAGGCGGCGCTGGACAAGCTCGATCACGCGCTCACCCAACTGAAGCGCATCCTCGTCGTCTCGGCGCGCTGAGTCGCGTGGTCCGCGAAGAGCACGCCCAGAGCTTGGTCGAACTCGCGCTGACGCTTCCGGTTCTGCTGCTGCTAGCGGTGCTCATCGTGACGCTGTCGCTCCTCGGCGTCGCGCGCCTGGCCACCGAGAACGCGGCATCCGAAGGGGCCAGGACGCTCGCATTGACGAACGACAACGCGCGCGCGACCGCCACGGCCATCGCGGCGACGGCGCCGCTCCGATCCGATTTGGTCGACGTTCGAATCGATCCCTCGTCGGCTTCGCTTCGACCACGCGGAAGCCTCGCGCGCGTGGTGGTCGGTTATCGCCTGGCGCTGCCGTTCGCGTTCGCCGGTCTCGGAGACGTACGTGTCGAGGGCGTAGGAGTGCGGCGTATGGAGTTCATCGATGTGCCGTGATGACCGCGGCCAAGCCTTGGCCTTGCTCGTCGCGGCCCTGGGCTTCGCGGCGTTTGTCGTCGGCGCCGTGGTCGAGACTGACACTCGCCTCTTGAATCGCCTTCACGCGACGCGCGCTGCCGAAGCCGCGGCCGAGGCGGCCGGCGGTGTCGCGGCGGACCTGATGCTCGAGCTCCGGGCGGAGGCCCTGCAGGACCATCGCGCTGTCGACGTGATCGACGCGGCGCTCGCGGACCCACTCCTCGCGGCGCGAGCCGAAGGAGCGGCACGCCAGGTGCTCGCCTCGATGGGGGCCGACCTGACGCGACTGACATTGAATCGGCGCTCGACCGAACTTTCAGCGAAGGCAGAGGTCCACTCTCGCAACACCGATGGACTCGCGCGCGTGGGCGTGCAGCCGCCGTGATACGGCTTCCCTCCGTCACCACGGGGCTCGTCCGCACTGGCGCTCGTCATCGCTTCGTCATCGCGGGAATCGGTGTCGTGCTGGCTCTCGCGATCTTGATCGCGCCCCGTGACCCGACCGCGGCCGGCGCTGCGCCCGACCTCGCTCCGTTAGTCGCTCGCGGCGGGGTCGCGTTCGTCTTGCCGCATGCGTGGTTGGCCGCGCCCCCGCCGCCCCTCGTCGGTAACGACCGCGTCGACGTCCTCGCCTCCGCCGTCGATCGCAACGCCGCCGCGGTACTTGCCGCGAGCGATGCGCGAGTGCTGTTCACGCAAGCGGACGCCGTCGTCCTCGAGGTGGCGCCGGACGATGTCGCGGCGCTCGCGGTGGCGCGCGCGCATGCGTACGTCTTGCTCCTCGTGTTGCGGCCACGATGAGGAATGTCGTCATTCTCGGCGACGATGAGCTGCGGCGCGCCGCGAGCGCGCTCGGCCTGGAAGAAGGCGGCGAACGGCCGGAGGTCGCGCTGATCGACGCGGACGATGATCGCAGCGTGGCGCGGGCGATCGATCTCGCGTCGCTGCCCCGCGTCTTCGTTGCCACGCCGGCGCGCGCCGGTCTGTTACGCGCGGCCGGATACGCCTACGTCGTCGAACGCCCCCTTGCGCCCGCTTCCCTGGGCCCGGTCCTCTTCGCCATGGAGCGCGCCAGACCACGCACCGCGCGGGTGCTGCTCTGCTGCGCCGCTTCCGGTGCGACCGGTCGAACCATGCTGGTCGCGAATCTGACGCTGCGTCTCGCGCGCACTGCCGGGGTGATAGCCATCGACGCCACCGGCACCGGTGCGCTGGCCTGGCGTCTCGGCGCGCGAGTGGCGCCGTGGGGAGAGATCGCGTCCGTCGGAGCGGATCTCGGAGAAGCCCATCTCCGTCTCGCCGCCGCGGAGCGTGACGGTGCGCTGATCCTCGGCGGGACCGGCATGCCGGATGGTCCGCTGCTGGGTCGGACGGTCGAGCTCTGCGCGACCCAAAGTCTGGTGTTGATCGATGCGCCCGCGTACCACCCATCGCCCGAGTTGTTGGCGCGTGCCGATCGCGTCCTCGTCTGTGCCAACCCCGACGCCGCATCTGCCGCGGCGACGGCGGCGCTCCTGGCCGAGCTTGCCGATCGGGACGTGCACCTAGTCGTCAGTCAAGCCGAGGAGCGCGACGCCCCAGCGGTCGTGGCGCTGTTCGGCCGGCCGGCGTCGTTCCTGCTCCCCCGCGACGAGACCGCGTGCAGCGCGTCGCTGCTCCGGCGCGGTGCCGCGGGAGGTCGTCTGGGCCGCGCCTATGACGCGCTCGCCGAGATCGTGGCCGCCGAACGCGAGACGTGATGCTCGCGGAGAGCGCTCTCGCCCGCATCGAGGAGCGCGTCGTGGAGCAGCTCCGCCGGACCGGCCACGACGGTGAGCCCGATCGTGCGATCCTGCCGGACGCGCTGGCGCAAGCGCTGACGGAATCCCGGGTCTTGCTGCCGCGTGGCGAGGTCGTGCGGCTAGAGCGCTATCTCGACGATCGGCTCTTCGGCCTCGGTCCGCTCGCGCCGCTGCTCCGCGACCCGAGCGTTACCGAGGTCATGGTCAACGGGTCGCGTGGGGTCTGGATCGAACGTCAAGGTCGGCTCGAAGCGACCGACGTCCGTTTCCGTGACGAGGACGAGCTGCTGGTCCTGATCGAAAGACTCGTCGCACCCGTGGGACGCCGCATCGATCACGCGTCACCGCTCGTAGATGCACGCCTCCCCGACGGTTCCCGAGTGCATGCGGCCATTCCGCCGGTGTCGCTTGCCGGTCCGGTGCTGACGATCCGCCGCTTCTCCGGTGCTCCGCTGCGACCAGACGACCTCGTCCGGCTCGGCACCGCCAGCGAAGATCTCGCCGCGGACCTCAACGCCGCGGTGCGCGAGAAACGCAGCATGCTGGTGAGTGGCGGCACCGGCAGCGGCAAGACCACGACGCTGAATGCGCTGGCCTTCGCGATCGGCGCGGATGAACGGATCGTGACGATCGAGGACGCCGCAGAGCTGCGGCTGCCGCAACGAAACGTGGTCTCTCTCGAGACGCGTCCGGCAAACGTCGAGGGACGAGGCGAGATCGGCGTGCGGACGCTGCTGCGCAACGCGTTGCGGATGCGACCCGACCGCATCATCGTCGGCGAGGTCCGCGGCGGGGAAGCGCTGGACATGCTGCAGGCGATGAACACCGGGCACCGCGGCTCGTTGACCACGGCCCACGCGAACGGTCCGTACCACGCCCTGCTGCGCATCGAGACCATGGCGCTCATGGGCGGTATCGACCTTCCGCTCGTGGCCATCCGCGAGCAGGTGCGCCAGGGCATCGACCTCGTGGTGCATCAGGAGCGCGGCGACGACGGCGTGCGCCGCATCGTCGCCGTGCACGAGACGACGCGTGAAGGCGAGCGCCCTCTGCGTGAGCTCTGGACCTATCGGGACGGCACGTGGTCGCGCTGCTCCTCATAGCGCTACCGCTGGCCGCGCTCGGCTTCCGCCTCGGCGTGCCGTTGCACGTCCCCCTCGCGGTCGCCCTCTTTGTCGGTGGCGCCGCCTACGTCGCGCGATGGTCGCGCGGCGAGGCGGAACGACGTGCCCGCGAACGCGAGCTGCCCGCGGTGTGCGAGGCCCTCGCTGCAGCGGTGCGCGCGGGCTTGCCCGTCGTGGATGGACTCGCGGCGATCGCCCCATCGCGTACGGTCGGCGTTGCGTCATCACTGCACGAGAGCGCGGCCCTCTTCCGGCTGGGGCGTTCCTTCGATGAGTCCACCCGGCCCGTCGATGACGCTTTCGGCCCGCCCGCCCTGCTGCTGCGCGAGACCTTGCGCGCGTTCTATCGCCGCGGTGGCGAGGTGTCGCGTTCGCTCGATCGCGCTGGTGCGCTGGCTCGTCAGGAGGTCGAGCTCCGCGAGGAGACCGCCGCGCTGACGGCGCAGGGACGGGCCTCGGCTCTGGTCCTCGCGCTACTCGCGCCATGCGGCCTGATGTTCTCGACGCTGATCAATCCCGGCGGTGCGCTTGCGTTCGTCGCCGATCCTCGTGGCAGCGCACTGTTAACGGTCGCGCTCATCCTCGAAGGCGTCGGATCCTTCTGGCTGTGGCGGCTGGTGCGCGGATGATCGGACGCGATCGACTCGCGCTCTTTGTCGATGCCCTGGTGCTCTCGCTCGAAGCCGGTCAAGGTTTCGAGACTGCGATCCGCGCGATCGCCTCCGGAGGTGGTCCGGCCGCCACGATCGCGTCTGAGATCGCGGCGGACCTCGCGCTCGGCCGCGGCAAGGATCGAGCCCTCAAGCGTTTCGGCGAACAGGACAGCGATACGGCGCGTGTCGCCGCGGTGCTCGCACTCGCGCAACGCTTTGGCACCCCGCTGGCGCAAGCGCTCGCGGTGCAATCAGCGTCGCTTCGTGCCGAGCGCCGTCGCGCCGCCGAAGCGCGCGCGCGACGCTTGCCGGTGCTGATCTTGTTCCCATTGACGCTCTGCGTGTTGCCCTCGCTACTGATCTTGTTCCTCGGGCCACCGCTTCTAAGCTTTTTGCGCTAGAGCGGCTACGCAATGTGTGAGATCGGTATCGAATCGGGGGGTGCATCGCGGGGGAGTACGCCTTTCCCAGTTGCTGGGGGGCCGGGCACGCATGGCATCATCCACGCCAGGCCAACACGCAGAAAGGCCGGACGACGAACCGAAAGGAGGTGCCTCCTACATGTTGTCCTTCATTCGTGAGGAAGAGGGCCAGGGCCTCGTCGAGTACGCACTCATCATCGCGGTCATTGCGATCGCGGTCATCGTGGCCATGCTCTTCCTTCGCGGCCAGATCCAGAACATCTTCAGCAACATCGGTAACAACCTCACCTAACGGCACCGGAACGTGAGGACCGCACGGGCAGCAGCGTCACACCTGCTGCCCGTGCTTGTTTCAGGAGACAAGAGATGACGATCGAGATCGCGCAGGACCTCGTGCTCGCGGTCTTCGCCCTCGTCGTCATGGTCACCGATTTCCGCTGGCGGCGGATCCCGAACGTCGTGACCTACCCGGCCATGGCTATCGGGCTGGCCCTGGCGGCCGTGGAGCGCTTTCCGGGCGAGATTCTGGGCTCGCCGGCCGGCTTCATCGACCACGTCCTGGCCCTGGTCGCCGCCCTGGTCCTTCTATATCCCCTGTTCAGCGCACGCGCGATGAAGGCAGGAGACGTGAAACTCCTGATGACTGTGGGCGCTCTCAAGGGCCTCCTTTTCCTGTTCTGGTCCTTTGTTTATGGGGCCGTTATCGGGGGCGTTGTCGCACTCGCTTATGTTGGCGTGCAGCGGCTGGCGCGAGGCCGCGGATTCCGCGAGGTCATGCAGACGTTCATCCCCTACGGCGTGTCGCTCGCGGCCGGCGCGCTCCTCGCGCTCGCGGTGGGGGTCGGGAGATGACCCAGCTGTCGTGTTTCGCGCCAAGGCGCTTGTCGCGTCCTCGGCGCCGCGCTCGATCCGTTAAGCGGTCGTACGCCCAAACGCCGAGGCGAGGCTGAGCGAGGGAGGTCGAGTGGCCGAAGACAAGATCCGCGTCTTGATCGTCGACGACATCTCCGACACGCGCGAGAGTCTGGCGAAGCTCCTTTCCTTCGAGAAGGACATCGAGGTCGCCGGATCTGTCGGCAGCGGTCAGGAAGCGGTCGACTTCGCCAAGCAGCACCGCCCGAACGTGATCCTCATGGACATCAACATGCAGCCGATGGACGGGATCACGGCGACCGAGATCATCACCAACGTCGTCCCTGAGTCGCCGATCATCATGATGAGCGTCCAGAACGAGCAGGATTACCTGCGCCGCTCGATGCTCGCCGGCGCCTCGGACTTCGTCGCCAAGCCCTTCTCCGCCGACGAGGTCATCAATGCGATCCGCCGGGTCCACGAGATCGGCAAGGTCAAACGTCAGCGCTACGCCAACATGCAGCCGATGGCGTCCGCGGGCGGCGGAGGCACGGTCTCACTGCCATCGCGTTCGGAGCGCGGCAGGATCATCAGCCTCTTCTCCCCGAAGGGCGGCGTCGGCCGCACGACGCTCGCGACGAATCTCGCAGTCGCGTTGCACCAAGCCACAGAAAAAGCAGTCGTCCTCGTCGACGGCAGCCTTCCGTTCGGCGACGTCGCAGTCATTCTGAACATGAGCCCGAAGGCGAAGACCGTCGCCGATCTGGTCGGATCGTTCGAGACGATGGACTCGGATGTTCTCGACAGCGTGCTGGTATCGCACTCGACTGGCATCAAGGTGCTTCTCGCGCCGCCGACGCCGGAGACCGCCGAGCTCATCACGCCGGCCAACATGAAGCGGACGCTCGAGGTGCTGCGCGAGACGAACGCCTTCGTCGTTGTCGATACCTGGCCGTCGTACACGGAGATGGTGCTGACGATGCTCGACGTCTCGGATGTCGTCCTCGTTCCGATGACGCTCGAGATCACGAGCCTCAAGAACGTCCGCGTGTTCATGGAGATCGCGGGAAAGCTCGGGTACGACGAGAACAAAGTGCAGCTCGTGGCCAACCGCAACGACAGCTCGGGCGGCATCAAGGCCTCCGATGTTGAGGCCAGCCTCGGTCGCAAGATCCCGCACACAGTCGTGTCCGACGGTCGCGCGCTGGTCCTCGCGGTGAACCGCGGCGTGCCGTTCGTAATCAGCCACAAAGACAGCCAGGTCTCGAAGGACGTCTTCGAGATGGCGCGGAAGCTCTCCGGCGAGGCCGAGACTGCTGCAGCGTCCTCGGGCGCTAAGCCGCAGGCGGCCTCGGCGCGCGGAGGCTTGCGCCTCTTCGCGCGATGAGAGGGAGGTAACCAATGTCGCTACTTCGCAGGATCGAAGGCTCCAAGCCGGCAACGCCGTCGCAGCCCGCCGCGCCGGCCGGCGGACCACCGGACATGCCCACGTCGCAGGTGCCGCACCCGGCCGCGCCCACAGCGCCGAAGGACGGCATGCGCGACCTGCGCACGAGCCTGATGTCCAAAATCATCAACAACCTCGACCCGCGTCTGGATCTCAAGGACGAGAAGGCCGTGAAGTCCGCGATCGAGGAGATGTTCAACAAGATCCTCGAGGAGGACGCGGTCACGATCACGCGCGTCGAGCGCCAGCGCCTGCTGGAGCAGATCTACAACGAGGTCCTGGGCTATGGACCGATCCAGCCGTTGCTGGACGACGACTCCATCACCGAAGTCATGGTCAACGGACCGTATCGCGTGTACATCGAGCGGAAGGGCAAGGCCTCACTCAGCGAGGTCAGCTTCGCCAACGACGAGCATGTCATGCGCATCATCGAGCGCATCCTCGCGCCGATCGGCCGGCGCGTCGATGAAACGAAGCCACTCGAAGACGCGCGTCTCCCTGACGGCTCCCGTGTGAACGTGGTCATCCCGCCGCTCGCGCTGAACGGCCCCACGATCACCATTCGAAAGTTCCCGAAGTACCGCATCCAGCCGGCCGACTATGTCAAGTGGGGCACCGCGACCGACGAGATGATGGAGTTCATGCGCGGCTGCGTGGAGGCTCGGCTCAACATCTTCATCTCCGGTGGCACGGGCTCCGGCAAAACGACGCTGCTGAACATCCTGTCCGGATATATCCCGAGCTACGAGCGAATCATCACCGTCGAGGACGCTGCCGAGCTGAAGCTCCAGCAGGACCATGTGGTGCGCCTCGAGTCACGCCCGGCGAACATCGAAGGCAAGGGCCAGATCAAGATCATGGATCTGGTGATCAACGCCCTGCGTATGCGCCCCGACCGCATCGTGGTCGGCGAGTGTCGTGGTGGCGAGGCGCTGTCGATGCTCCAAGCCATGAACACCGGGCACGACGGCTCGATGTCCACCGGCCACGCCAACTCGCCCCGCGACATGATCGCCCGACTCGAAACGATGTGCCTCATGGCCGGCGTCGACCTGCCGCAGCGCGCGATCCGCGAGCAGATCTCTTCCGCCGTGGATCTGATCGTCCAGATCTCCCGCCTGAAGGACGGCTCGCGCAAGGTCGTGAATATCACCGAGGTCCAGGGCATGGAAGGGGACGTCATCGTGATGCAAGACGTCTTCGTCTTCGAGCAGACCGGCTACGTCGACGGCAAGGTGCAGGGTCGCCTGCGCCCGACGGGCATCCGTCCCAAGTTCGTGGCCAAGTTCGAGGCCGCCGGCATCAAGCTTCCGCCGGGCGTCTTCGGAGAGCTGTCGATCTAGATGGGTCTGATCGCCTACGCCGTGCCAGCAGCCGCCTTCATCGGCGTGATGCTGTTCTTCATGGGCCTCTCGGGCTTCTTCGCGCCCAACGCTTCGTCGGTCGAGGAGCGCATGCGCGCCTACGCCGGAGCACAAGATGCGCCGAAGAAGAAAGAGAAGAAAAAGAAGTCGCAGCGGCGCGAGCTCGACCCGTTCGCGACCCTGTCGTCCGACGTCGAGGACAAGCGCTTCGAGGCTCGGGTCCAACGATCACTGGCGCGAGCCGACCTAAAGCTCCGCGTCTCGGAGTACTACTACATCCGCATCGGTCTGGCCTTCGGTCTGTTCGTCGTCGTCGGCCTCTTCCGCGGCTTCCTGCCGATGGGCCTCGTCGCCGGCCTGATCGGTTACTTCCTGCCGCGGCTATGGGTCGGCCGACGCACCGGAGCTCGGTTGTCGGCCTTCAACAAGCAGCTTCCCGACACGATCTCGTTGCTCTCGAACTCGCTCCGCGCCGGATCGTCGTTCCTGCAGTCCGGAGAGCTGGTGTCGCGCGAATCGCAGCCACCGATCTCCATCGAGTTCGGGCGCGTCGTGCGCGAGGTGAACCTCGGACTCGGTATGGAGGAGGCGCTCGCGAACATGGTGCGACGCATCCGCAGCGACGACCTCGACCTGATGGTGACGGCGATCAACATCCAGCAGCAGGTCGGTGGCAACCTGGCCGAGATCCTCGACACCATCGCGTTCACCATTCGCGAGCGCGTGAAGATCAAGGGTGACATCAATACGCTCACGGCGCAGGGTCGCTACTCCGGTTACCTCGTCGCGTTCCTGCCGGTCGCGATCATGCTCGCCCTGCAGATGATCAACCCGGACTTCATGTCGCCACTGTTCAACGAAACGATCGGGCGCATCCTCCTTGGCGTCGGCGGCGTGATGATGGCGATTGGCTTCTTCATGATCCGCAAGATCACGGACATCGAGGTCTAAAGATGGAACTCGCACTCGGCGGTCTGATGTTCTTCGCGGTCCTGCTCCTGGTCATCGGCTACAACGCCGGCCAGGCGCTCGACCCGGTGCAGGCGCGCTTGCAGCAGATCGCGGCCAAGCCCCGAAACCTGGAAGAGCTCGAGCTGCAGCGCCCGATGTCCGAGCGCACCTTGAAGCCGTTGCTTCGCGCGATGGCGGGCCTCGTGTCGCGGTTCTATCCCGCGAACACGGCGCGATCCCTCGAGCTCAAGCTGAAGAAGGCCGGCATGGAGACGACGAGCACGGAGTCGTTCCTCGGCATCAAGGGGGTCGTCGCCATCGTCGTCGGTCTGCTCGCCTCGCTGCTCGTCAATGCCGTGACCCTCGACTCGACGCTCACGGCCGTGGCGGTGCCGATCGGGCTGATCGTCGGCTTCCTGTTCCCCGACCTGTACCTGTCGAACCGCGCTTCGGGGCGCAATAACACGATCCTCAAGACGCTGGCCGATGCGCTGGACCTGCTCACTATCAGCGTGGAGGCCGGCCTGGCGTTCGACGCCGGCGTGCAGCGCGTCACCGAGAAGCTCAAGGGCCCGCTGTCCGACGAGTTCAAACGGGCGTCGCAGGAGATGCGCATCGGAAAGTCCCGGGCCGAGGCACTGCGCGGCATCATCGAGCGCACCGACTGCAAGGAGCTCGCGAACTTCATCTCGGCGGTCATCCAGGCCGACCAGCTCGGTGTGTCGATGTCCAAGGTGCTGCGCGTCCAGTCCGAGACGCTTCGCGTCGAGCGCCGGCAGCGCGCCGAGGAGAAGGCCGCAAAGACGCCGGTCCTGATCATGCTGCCGACGGTCGGCTGCATCTTCCCCTCGCTCTTCATCGTCATCCTCGCCCCGGCGGCGTTGACCGCGATGAAGAGCTGCGGTTCCGTCTAATCGCCCGCACCGTCCGAATTCGCAACCGCACCCGCCAGACAGTCGTCTGTGAGCGCTGCCGCGTTGCCGAGAACATCGTCACGCGCGGCGTCGGACTGTTGCTGACGCGGTCGCTGCCTACCGGATCAGGCCTGCTGCTGACGCGCACGAATGCGATCACGATGCTGTTCATGCGCTACGCCATCGACGTCGCCTTCCTCGATGCCGCCGGAACCGTCCTAGCGCTGGCGCCACGGCTCCGCGCGTGGGTGCCGGCGCGAGCCGCCCTTCGCGCCAGAGACACCCTGGAGCTCCCGGTGGGTGCGCTCGCGGCCAGCGGCACGCAAGTCGGAGACGAGCTTTCGATAGAGGAGGCGTGATGCCAGACCCTTTCGATTTGTCTTCCTCCCATGAACAGAGGTCAAATCGAAAGGGTCTGTCCCTCCTCGATCTGCTCTTTCCGCCGCGCTGCGGCGGCTGCGGAACGCCTGGATCCTGGATCTGCGGGCGATGCCGCGCCGTCCGCGAGCCGGCGCGCGCGCCGGCGCTCCCGCACCTGCGATCGGTCGTCTCACTCGGGGTCTTCGCCGGCCCATTGCGCGCCGCCGTGCATCGGCTGAAGTACACGCACGAATTCATCCTCGCCGACGCGCTCGGCGCGGAGCTGGGTGCCGTTCTCGCGCGCGGGCTCGCCCTCGGCTGGCGTGTTGACAGTGTCGTTCCGGTCCCGCTGGCCGAATCGCGCGCCCGCCAACGCGGCCACGACCAGGCCGAACGCCTGGCGGGGGCCTGCGCCGTGGTGAGCGGGGTGCGGCTGCGCCGCGCCCTACGTCGCGTCAGGGACACACGTTCGCAGGTGGGTCTCGGCCGCAACGAACGCGCGACGAACGTCCGCGGCGCGTTTGCCGCCGAGCCGATGGTCGGCCAAGGCGTGGCGCTGATCGACGATGTGTTGACGACGGGTTCGACGCTGTCCGAATGTGCGCGGACGTTGAGGCGATCCGGAGCCCGGGAGGTCAGAGCGCTCGTGGTGGCCATCGAACGGTGAGGCCGGGCGCGGAGGGGCGCGGATGACCGCGCTGGTGATGCGAACGGCGCTCTTCGCCGCACTATCCCTGGCGAATCTGACACTGCTGTGGTCGCCGGACGTGCTGCCAAACTCGTGGTTCGCCTGGACCGTGCTCCGCGAGGGAAACGTCGACTACGACGAGTTCACCGCTCCACCGGTGGCCGTGGATCGCGAGGCGTACTTCTTTCGCGCCTGCGGCGTGTCAACGTTCACCGGCACGCCGCGCGTGCCGCGATCGATCGGCGGACCGCCGCCGCCCGGCCCCGGCGATCACATCTGCTCCGTCTTTCCCCCCGGGGCCGCGATCATGGCGCTGCCATTCTTCGCGCCGTTCGTGATCGCCGACATCGGGCCGAATCAGTTGGCGCTACTCCTAGCGATCGGCAAGGTCGTGGCCGCGCTCGAGGAGGGCCTTGCGGCGGGGCTGCTGGTCGCGGCGCTCGCGCCGTTCGCGGGACGGCGCTTCGCGCTTTTCCTGGGCGTGCTGTACCTGCTCGCGACGGGCGTGCACACGACCTCGGCGCAGGCGCTCTGGCAGCACGGCGCGGTGCATCTGCTGGAGATCCTGGCGCTGTACCTATTGCTGCCGCTGTTCCGCAGGGCGGACGTTTCGCGGCGGCGTCTCATCGTCGCTGGACTCGCGCTCGGCTTCGCCGTCGTCACACGCCAGACGAGTGCGCTGTTCGACGCCGGCATCCTCGCGGCGCTTGTTTTCGCGCGTCTGCCCTGGCGACCGGTCGCGGTCGGCGTCGCGATCGGCGCGCTGCCTTTGCCGTTGTACGACCTCCTGGCCTTCGGCAGCGTGTTCGAGCAGGGTTATGGCGCGAAGACCTTCGGCACGCTGCCGCTCGAGGGCCTGTACGGCGTGCTGCTCTCGCCGTCTCGCGGGCTCTTCGTGTACTCGCCGTTCTTGCTTTTCGCGATTCCGCCGCTGGTGCTGGCGTGGCGCTCGCGCGACGCCCTGGCGCCGTTGCTGCGCTGGCTAGGGCTCGCCACCGCGGCCCTCGTGGTCGCGTACGCGCTCTATGCCGAGTGGTGGGGCGGCCGCGTGTTCGGCGCGCGGTTTCTCACCGACGCGCTTCCAGTGCTGTTCCTCTCGCTCGCGATCGCCGCGCCGCGGATCCGGCTCACGCGCGCCGTCTTCGGCGTGGCAGCCGCATGGGGCATGCTGTTGTACGGCGCGGGAGGTTTCGCCTACACACAGACGCCTGGGGGCGGCGGGGTGTGGGACACCGACCGCAACATCAACTTCGATCAGACGGCACTCTTCTCGTGGGTCGATCCGCAGTGGTTGGATACGCTTCGCGCCGCGGCGTCGCTCGATGCGCACGGGGTCGCCTCCATTGCGCTCACGCTGCTTGTTCTCGCCGCACTCGCCTTCATCGAACGCGACGCACTGCTGCCGAGCCGTTTACGCTCCTAGCGCTCGATGGCAGTCGCCTTCATCCTGTTCTTCGGCGGCAACGCGCCGACGCCGATCGAACGGCGTCTCGATGCGGTGCGCCTGGCCATCGCCGTGCACCTCCTACAGGCCGCGTCGAAGGCGCAGTTCGACCCGATCGTGGTCGTGTCGCCGGATCCGGCCGTCCACGCCGGGCTTCGGCGCTACGCAGAGGTCGTCGCTCCGGCATCCACGCCATTCCATCTGGGCCGCGAGCTGCACGGCGTCGCGCGCGGACGGCGTCTGGACCGGCTGTGCGTCACCGGCGGCGGCTATGGCGCGCTGGTCACGACGTCCGATCTCCGCACGCTGCGCGAGCGGATCGAGGCCGCCGACCAGATCCTGGTCAGCAACAACTACTACTCCGGCGACCTCGTGGCCTTCGCGCCGGCCAAAGCGCTGGATGCGATCGATCTTCCGACGACCGACAACCCGTTGCCGCGCCTGCTCCATCAGCAGGCCGGGCTCCCGAGCCATGAGCTGCCCCGCAACGCCACATGGCTGCTCGACGTCGACACCCCCAGCGACGCGACGATCCTGGCGCGCGACACGCGTTGTCCGCCCGAGGTTCGCGCCGTCGGCGCCTGGGAGCGCGAGATCGGTCCGCACATCGATCGCATCGCGGCGCTGTTCGTCACCCCCGATGTGGAGGTCGTGATCGCCGGTCGCGTCGGCGCACCGGTGTGGTCGTTCCTCGAGACCCAGACGGCCTGCCGGGTGCGGATGCTGTCGGAGGAGCGTGGCATGCAGGCGGCCGGACGCGATGCCGACGGCAGTGCGCGGACGGCTCTCGGTTTCCTGTACCAGGAGCTCGGCCCGGAACGGTTCTTCGCACGGATGGCCGAGCTCGGCCAGGGCCTGATCCTCGACTCCCGGGTGCTGTTCGCGCACCTGGGCCTGCATCCGTCCGCGGCCGATCGTTTCGCCTCCGACATCTTCGATGCGGCGGCCATCGCCGAGCCGACGCTTCGTGCGTTCACCGAGGCGGCAGCGGCCGCGCCGATACCGCTGTTGCTCGGCGGTCACTCCGTGGTGTCGGGCGCGCTGTTCACACTCGCCGAGCTGGCCTGGCAGCGGCCGGCCGCGACCGCGCCCGGCGGGGCGCGTCGGTGACGGTGGTGCCTCGAGCCACGAATCCGTTCGATCACCACGTGCACGCGGCCCTGTCGGGTGACAGTGCCGTGTCGCTGGAGGATCGCGCGCGCACCGCCCGCGGTGAACGACCGCACGGTATCTCCGAGCACTATCCCTCGACGCGCCTCCATGACGACGACGACGTGCTGCGCTATGTCGATCGCGCCAGGCGTCTCGGGCTCGCGGTGGCGCTCGAGTACGACATCGGCGTGGCCCCGGCGCTGCGACCGTCGACTCGCGACGCGCTCGATTACCTCGTCGGCGCCGTGCATCAGGTCAGGGTGGGCGGCAGGAAGATCTCGTACGACGCGGCAGGCGATTTCATCAAACGGCGCGCGGGTCCGTACACCGACGCGCCGCTGTTCTCTGCCGACCCGTCGCTCGGGGCCGCCGTCCTCGAGGCGATCCTGGTCGCTCTGACGACTTCGTTCGAGCGCGATCGCATCGACGTGCTCGGTCATCCGACGTTCTCGCCGCTGGCCGCGCTCGGCGATGCCGAGACGATCTACCCGCGGGAGTGGCAGGAGCGACTGGTCGAGCTCTGCGTTCGCCATGGGGTCGCGATCGAGGTGAACGAGTCGTATCGCGTGCCGCATCGCGCATTCCTGGAGCGCGCCAAAGTCGCCGGCGCTCGCTTCGCAGTGGGATCCGACAGCCACGCGGCGTTGCTCCCCCTGGCCTATACGCTGCCGCTCGTCGAATCGGTCGGTCTCCGCGACCGGTTACGCGATCAGGTCGTCTCGGGCTCTTCCGCCACCAGCTCGTAGATGAGGATCGCGATACCCAGCGCGATCAGGATGTGAGCCCAATTGCCGCCGAAATCGAGCGCCAGTGCCAGTAGCCAGAGCGCGATGAGGACCCACACGGCGATCCAGCGTGCCCGAGAAGCGGTCATGGAGGGGACGATTGCCTATAGTAGTCGCGGGGATCGAGCCTCCGCGGCACCCCGACTCTTCCGTCAAGGAGACTAGGTGGCGCGTTACGCGGGACTCTCCGTCTACACCGGAAATGCCCATCCGGCGTTCGCCCGAGCAGTCTGCGAATACATCAAGATCCCGCTCGGCGACGCCGAGGTCTCGAAGTTCGCGAACGACAATATCTTCGCCAAATTCAACGAGAACGTTCGCGAACGCGATGTTTTCCTAGTCCAGTCCCTCACCCGGTCCGCCGAGGGGATGGGTGTATCCGACGCGATCATGGAGCTGGTCATCATGATCGACGCGTGCCGTCGGGCATCGGCCGGCCGGATCACCGCCGTGATGCCCTTCTACGCCTACGGTCGCAGCGACAAGAAGGACCAGCCCCGCGTTCCTATCACGGCCCGGCTGCTGGCGGACATGATCGAGGTCGCCGGCGCGGATCGAGTGCTCACCATGGACCTGCACCAGGCCCAGATCCAAGGCTTCTTCACGGTCCCCGTCGATGAGCTCACCGGATTCCGGATGCTGCGCGAATTCTTCCGCGATCTTCTCGCCGGCGGCAACGCCGTCGTCGTTGCGCCTGACCTCGGCTTCGCGAATGAGGCGCGGAAGCTGTTCGCCGAGCCGCTGCGCCTTCCGCTCGCCGTCGTTCAGAAGCGCCACCTCGGTAATACCGGCGAGACCGAGGCCATGGTGCTCATCGGCGATGTGCGGGGCCGCACGGCCATCATCGTCGACGACGAGATCGATCTCGGAGGGACCGTCCTCAACGCGGTCAACCTGCTCCTCGACGAGGGCGGAGCAACCGAAGTGCATGCTGCGGTCGCGCACGCCACGCTGTCGCGTGACGCCGCGGAGAAGGTCGCGCATAGCCGCCTCAGGTCCCTCGTCACCACTGACTCCGTCCCGATACCGGAGGACAAGCTCAGCGACAAGATCAACGTCCTGTCGGTGGCGCCACTGTTTGGCGAAGCGATTCGCCGCATCCATGAAGGAGAATCCGTCGGAGCCCTCTTCGACTCGGCGTCGGTGCAGCTTCCGCTGCGCCTTACCTGGCGCGGTGGGAAACGCGGCTCTGGCGGCCCTTCTAGTTCACACTAGATAGAGCACTTTGAGCTTCATCGGCCGAATCTTCGGCTCCAACGAGAGCGTGATCGCCAAATTCCGCCCGCTCGTCGAACGCGTCAACGCGTTCGAGCCCGAGCTGGAGCGGCTGGACGACGCCGCCCTCCGGGGCAAGACAGCTGAGTTCCGGGCGCGGCTGGCCGCGGGCGAGACGATCGATGATCTGCTCCCGGAAGCCTTCGCCGCCGTGCGCGAGGCCTCGAAGCGGACGATCAAGCAGCGTCACTTCGACGTCCAGCTCATCGGCGGCATGGCGCTCCATCAGGGCAACATCGCCGAGATGAAAACCGGCGAGGGCAAGACGCTCGTGGCCAGCCTGCCGCTGTACCTCAACGCGCTCGAAGGCAAGGGCGTCCACCTCGTCACCACCAACGACTATCTGGCCAAAACCGGCGCGGGCTGGATGGCCCCGATTTACGACGCGCTCGGCATGAGCGTGTCCTACATCGCGCACGAGACGTCGATGCTCCACGACCCGGCTGTCGAGATCGAGTCCGCCACCGACTGGCGGCACAAGCATTGGCGCCAGATCACACGGGCCGAGGCGTATCGCTGCGACATCACGTACGGACAGAACGCCGAATACGGCTTCGATTACCTGCGCGACAACATGGTCGTCGACCTCAATCAGCTGGTGCAGCGCGGGCTCACGTACGCGATCGTCGACGAGGTCGACTCGATCCTCATCGACGAGGCGCGCACGCCCCTGATCATCTCCGCCCCGGCCGAGGAGGCAGCGCAGACCTACTACAACTTCGCGCGCATTGCCGCTCGCCTCGTGCCCGGCGCGGATTACATCGTGGAAGAGAAGCACCGCGCCGTCTCGCTCACCGAAGAGGGCATCTCCAAAGTGGAGAAGCAGCTCGGCGTGAAGAACCTCTACTCCGACAACCTCGAGATGGTCCATTACATCGACAACGCCGTGAAAGCGCGCGCGCTGTACCGGCGCGACAAGGAGTACGTGGTCAAGGAGGGCAAGGTCGTCATCGTCGACGAGTTCACCGGGCGGCTCATGCCCGGTCGCCGCTGGAGCGAGGGTCTGCACCAAGCGGTAGAAGCGAAGGAGCAGGTCCCGATCGAGCGCGAGACGAAGACGTGGGCGACGATCACGCTGCAGAACTACTTCCGCATGTACGGCAAGCTCGCGGGCATGACCGGTACGGCCGAGACGGATGCGGAAGAGTTCGCGAAGGTCTACAAGCTCGAGGTCGTGGTCATCCCCACGCACCGTCCGATGGTGCG
>VBHP01000002.1:87029-109070 GCA_005881435.1 Chloroflexota bacterium
AGGAGCGGAACACGCGAGGGCAGCCTGTGCTCATCGGCACCACGTCGGTCGAGAACAACGAACGCCTCTCAGCGCTGTTGAACCGTCACGGCATCAAGCACGAGGTGCTGAACGCCAAGAACCACGACCGCGAGGCGCTCATCATCGCGCGCGCAGGCGAGCGCGGCGCGGTGACCGTCGCGACGAACATGGCCGGGCGCGGCGTCGACATCCTGCTCGGCGAGGGCGTCGCGGATCTGGGCGGGCTCTCGGTCATCGGCACCGAGCGTCACGAGGCGCGCCGTATCGACAACCAGCTGCGCGGTCGCGCCGGCCGGCAGGGCGACCCGGGTGCGACGCGGTTCTTTGTCTCACTCGAGGACGACCTGATGCGCATCTTCGCCAACGATTTTGTGAAGGGCGTGATGGGCCGGCTGGGCTTCAGCGACGACGCCCCGATCGAGTCGAAGATGGTGTCGCGGGCGATCGAGCAGGCGCAGATCAAGGTCGAGGGCTTCAACTTCGACACGCGCAAGCGAACGCTCGAGTACGACGACGTGCTGAACAAGCAGCGCGAGGTGATCTACGGCGAGCGCCACAAGATCCTGGAACGTGCCGACATGAAGGAGTCGATCCTCGGCTACCTCCAGGACGAGGTGGACGATCTCCTCGACGCGCGTGAGCTGGAGAACGATCCCGAATCCTGGGATCTCGACGCGATCCTGGCCCCGATCGGCGCGATGCTGAACATCCCGCTGGAGCGCGGCCGGTGGCAGGAGATCAGGGACGTGGAGGCGTTGAAGGACGCTCTCCACAACCTCGTGAACGACACCTATGAGGCGCGCGAGCGCGACCTCGGGCCTGAGGTCATGCGCGCCGTGGAGCGCTGGGTCTTCCTGCGGACCGTCGACACCCTGTGGGTCGACCACCTCACGGCCATGGAAGAGCTGCGCGAGGGGATCTACCTCCGCGGCTACGCCCAGCGCGATCCGCTGATCGAGTACAAGAACGAGTCGCGTCGCATGTTCGACGATCTGACCACGCGCATCGAGACCGGCGTGGCCCAGACCATCCTGCGGGTGACGGTCCGGACGGCTGAGCAGGCCGAGCAGCAGGAGAAGTCGGGCGGCACCACACAGACGACGCCGAATGCGCCACGTCCGCAGGGGCAGGGGACACCGCAGGCGCCGCCGCAGGGCCGGATCGGGCGCAATGATCCGTGCTGGTGCGGCTCGGGCAAGAAGTTCAAGAAATGTCACGGGCGATGAGCTGAGTGGGCATCGATCTTCCGTTCGATCCCAACATCACCCTATTCGGCCCGCTCACGCTGTCGTGGCACGGCGTGTTCAGCGTCGTTGGCATCGTCGCCGGAGTGTGGCTCGCCATGCGTCTCAGCCGCGCGCGGATCGACGACGACAAGGCCTACAGCATCGCCACGTGGGGCGTCGTCGGCGGGATCATCGGAGCGCGACTGTTCCACGTCGTCGACCAGTGGGACGCCATCTACTCGCACGATCCGGTGCAGGTCATCGCCATCTGGAACGGCGGTATCGCCATCGTCGGGGCTGTCGTCGGCGGCGTCCTCGCCGGACTGGTGCGAGCCCTGATGTTGAAGATCCCGATCGGCTTCGGCGCCGACGCCGCGGCTCCGGCGATCCCGCTGGGCATGGCCATCGGTCGCATCGGCGACCTGATCAACGGCGAGCATTGGGCGCAGTCGTGCAGCGGTCTGCCGTGGTGCGTTCGCTACACCAACCCGGCCACGTTGGGCCAAGGTCCGTACAGCAACCCGCCGTTCGACTACGTGCATCCGGTGACGACGTACGAGATGCTCGCGGACCTCGCGATCGTCGGATTGATCCTGTTGCTGTATCCGCGCCTCGTCGGAAGGCCCGGCGAGGGCCGGTTGCTGTGGCTGTTCCTGGGGCTGTACGGCCTGGCGCGATTCTTCCTCTCGTTCCTGCGCTACGCCCGTGAGGGCATCGGGGACGCGCCGGTCGCGTTCGGACTGTCGCAGGCGCAGCTGGTCTCGCTCGGCTTCGCCCTGCTGAGCGCGGGCGCGATCGCGTACCTCACGTTCCGCGGCGCTCGCCAGCGCGCGCCCGCGCCGGCGTGATCGACCTTCCGTTCGATCCAGACATCTATTTGTTCGGCGCGCGTCTTCTGGCGTGGCACTCGTTCTTTGCCATCGTCGGGATGCTCGTCGGCGTGGTGCTGAGCGTGCGGCTGATTCGCGATCGCGTGCCGCTGGACCGCGGCTATTCGATCGCGGCGTGGGCCGTCGGCAGCGGCTTTGTCGGCGCCCGTCTGCTGCATGTGGCGGAGCGGTGGGATGTCTACCTTGCCGACCCCGGCCGGATCGTCGCGGTCTGGGACGGCGGGTCCTCGATCCTGGGCGCGGTCATCGGCGGCTTTGCCGCGATCGCCATCATCGGCTGGCGCACGGCCGCGCCGGTTGGTTATGTCCTTGACGCAGTGGCGGCCGTCGCCGGCGTGGGCATGGGCATCGGCAGGATCGGCGACATCATCAACGGCGAGCACCATGCCGTCGCCTGCAGTGGTGTGCCCTGGTGCGTGCGCTACACCAACCCGAACACGCTCGGTCAGGCCGACTACGTCCATCCCGCCGTCGCCTACGAGATGCTGCTCGACCTCGGCATCGCGGCACTGCTGTTGTGGCTGCGTCCGCGGGCGGCTGGGCGGCAGCCGGAGGGCCGATTGATGTGGCTGTTTGTGATCCTGTATTCATTCGGTCGGTTCTGGATCAGCTTCTTGCGGCTCGACCCCGTCGTCTTTGCCGGCCTGCGCGAGGCGCAGCTGCTGTCGATCGTTCTCGTGGCGATCGGCCTTGCCGCCAGCCTCTACCTCGCCGTGGAACGGCGCCGCGCCGTCTCCGCGACGCTCGCTTAGCCGCTCTGCAGGCGGAGAAGTGTCTCGTTTTGCGTTCAGTGCGCCTCTTTTCGACGAAGGCGACTCTTCACAACCAAATGACGCGTTGGTATGGTTCGTACGCAAACCGCTCACGCGGTCCATCCGAGATAGAAGGGGATTTTCACCACCAGTGAAGGAATGGATCGTCTGCGAGGACAACTGCCTCAAATGTAGCTACGGCGCCACCCTCGATTGCGATGGTGATTGCCCGCGCTGCCCGCGAAACACATATTGCCCCTGCGTCACGTTCGTGTCGTTCGCCGCAGGGAAGCTCGCGCCGCCGGCCCAGCCGGTAGCCGCCACGTTCGACCGTCCGCGGAAGCGATAGCCGTGAGCCGCGAAGATCTCGAGCAGGTTCGCGCCCGCATCCGCGATCTCACGGTGTTCCTTTGACCTTGCGGCTTTAGAGCGCGAGCTCGGCGAGCTCAGTCAACGCGCGCAGGATCCAGACCTCTGGTCTGACCGCGCCCGCGCGCAGACGGTGTTGAAGCGTCTCGAGCGCGTACGCAAGGACATCGACCGCGCGCGATCCTTTGACTCCCGCGCCAACGACTTGGTGTCGCTCTACGAGCTCGCCAACGGTGACACGGCGCTGCTGGCCGACCTGGAGCGCGATGCCGCCCGGCTGCGCGACGAGGTCGACGTGGCGATGCTCGAGTTGCAGCTCGACGGTCCCTACGACGAACGCGATGCGATCGTGACCGTTTCCGCCGGCGCCGGCGGGACGGACGCCGCGGACTGGGCGGAGATGCTGACGCGCATGTACCAGCGCTGGTGCGAGCGAAAGGGCCTCAAAGCCGAGCTGCTGGACCTCACCCCCGCCGAAGAGGCTGGCGTGAAGAGCGCGGCCATCGGCGTCACCGGCGAGCATGCCTTCGGGCTCTTACGGACGGAGCGTGGCACGCACCGCTTGGTGCGGATCTCGCCGTTCGACTTCCAGAAGCGGCGCCACACGTCCTTTGCGTTGGTCGATGTGATCCCGCAGGTCGAGACCGACACCGAGGTCGATATCCGCCCTGAGGATCTGCGGATCGACACTTACCGCTCCACCGGCGCGGGCGGGCAGAACGTGAACAAGACCGACTCTGCGGTGCGGATCACGCACCTGCCGACCGGGATCGTGGTCGCCTGCCAGAACGAGCGCTCCCAGCTACGCAATCGCGAGATCGCGATGCGCATCCTGCGCGCGCGCCTGCTGGAGCTGCGCATCGAGGAGCAGGAGAAGGAGCAAGCCAAGATCCGAGGCGAGCACCGCTCCGCCGAGTGGGGCAATCAGATCCGCAGCTACGTGCTGCATCCGTACACGCTGGTGAAGGACCACCGCACGCAGGTCGAGGTCGGAGACGCCGGTTCGGTGCTGGACGGGGATCTCGATCGTTTCATCGAAGCCGCACTGACCCAGCGCGTGGCGTAACGTTTCGCCACCGACCTTGGCATCCCGCTTGCTCGTCCGCCGCGCATGACTGATATGAAAGATCTCAGCGCGCGATTCCGCGACCTTTCGGAGGACCTGCAGAAGTCGCTTGAGGGCGCTGTCGACCAGCTAGCCAAGGAGGGCAAGGGTCAGCTCCGTCAGAGCATGGGCGCGCCCGACGCCGGCACGGTGTGGATGGCCTTCATGGGAGGGGTCATCCTCGGCGCGATCGTCGGTGGCGTCGTCGCCCTGCTCGTGGCGCCGAAGAGCGGCACCGAGCTGCGGGGCGATCTCGCCGAGCGCGCCCGCCAGACGAACGGCATGTCGCGCGAGCCGGCGGGCGGTCCGGTCGGGTCGAGCGCGATCTAATTCGAGGCGCCGCCGCGCGGCGCGAGGGACCGAGGCACTCCGGCGCGCGCCGCATCGGGCGTGCGCCCCGGCCGCTCGTAGCCGCGCTCGCGCGCGGCGACATCGAGGTGCAGTGTGGCGGCGTCCTCCGCGGCCACGCGTAGCGCCGACGCTGGCGTGAACGAGGCGATGCCTTTCACGTAGCCGCGACAGTCCTCGCAGGTATCGACGCGCAGGAACTCGCGCTCGTCCGGATTGTCGAAATGTCCAAGCTTGCGATGGTCGTCGTTGCCGCAGTACGGACAGAGCAGGACGGCCCAAGACCAGTCCGCGCCGCATCTGCCGCAACGCAGGTGGCGCTCGCGCTGCGGACCGGAAAGTTCGCCATACAGCGGCCACGCCCCGCACACCGGACAGTAGCCGCGCGACCACCGCGACAGGTCCACGAGCGCCAC
This sequence comes from Chloroflexota bacterium, assembly GCA_005881435.1. GTDB lineage: Bacteria > Chloroflexota > Limnocylindria > P2-11E > CF-107 > CF-107. The sequence continues at coordinate 92,157 of VBHP01000002.1, forward strand.
GGCTTGCGCGGCCGCGGCCCACAGCGCCGGCTGCACGCCGAACTCGATCAACGAACCCAGCGTCGGGCTGCCGCTGACGGCCTCACCGCGAAGCGCGGCGCCGAGCGCCACGTCGAGATCGTCGGCGCCGGAGGCGATCCGCTTGGCTTCTTCGGCGGCGGGGCCGTTGCCCTCTTGCGCGAGGGCATCGGCCGCGATCCGAAGATGCGCATCGAGCTCCGCGAGATCGACCTCGAGATGGCCCGCCAACAGGAACGGCGTGCCTTGCTCCAGTGCGCGCTCCGCCTCGTCGCCCGTGAGCCGGAGCGCGACGTCGGGTGCCTCTCGGCTCGCGAGCAGCTCCAGCCAGCGCTGGTGAAAGCGCGCGATCGGCGCCAGCTGCTCGTCGGCGCGCGACAGCTCGCGCCAGCGGGCACGCGCTTCGTCGATCTCGAGCGTCGTCGGCAAATGCGCTAGCCGCTGAGCGCTGCGGTTGCCGAGAAGAGGACGCTGTAGCGCAGCGCGAGCACACACAGGACGGTCAGCCAGCCCGCGACAGCGAGCCGGTCGAGCGTGCCGCGCCAGGCCAAGTACAGCGGCACGATGAGGCCGAGCACGACCCCGCCGATCCAGAACACCGGGCCCACCCGAAGACTGAAGGCCAGCGGTGCGGCCGCGCCGACGATGGCGAGCTGCGCCACGAACACCACCAGCACGATGACGGTCGCCAGCCCCGTGTAGCGCAGGCCGGTCCGCGCCGCCTCCGCGGTCTCGCGGGCGCCCACCCGTGACGCGACGATGGCGGCGAGGCCCATCCCAGCGAATGCCTCCATCGTCACGTACAGCGCGCCGGCGACGAGCGAATCGCTCCACACCGGCTGCTGCGTGACCGGCAGCAGCACACCGAGGTACGCGCCGACGAGCAGCGACAGCGCGCCGCCGATGATCGCGATGACGATGTTGTGCGCGATCGGCTCGAGGAAACGGAACGGCCAGCGCCAGATGTGTGTCGCACTGTCGAGGAAGGCCAGGAGCGCGAACCCGCCGAAGAGGAACAGTCCCCACGAGCCCCAATCCAGCGGAGACATTGGATTGAACATCAGTGGGCCGGGACGTTCGGCCGCGGCCGGCGACCGGAGCAACAGATTCAGGAAGCGCAGCGGCTGTCCGAGGTCCAGGGTGAGCAGGATCGGCACGATGATGATCAGCGGCAGTGGTATCAAGCCCAGGTACCACAGCGCGCGGCGGTGTCCGGGATTCGCGGCGAGCTCCATCGAGCTGTAGGCGAAGTACGCGCCGGCCGCGATCGCCGAGAAGAACATGGCTCCGAGGATGAGCCAGCCCCACTCCGGGCTCTGCAGCGTCGGCACGTTTACTCCACCGCTGCCGGCGCGGCCGCATCCATCCGGCGCTTGCGGAACGAGGCCACGCCGGCGATGCCGAGGACACCGGCCATCAGCAACGCGCCACCGGCATTGGGCAGGATGTTCTTTTGCGGCAGGCCCGGGTCGTGCGCCGGGAGTCCGTAGACCCCGGGCTTGTCGAGCAGCAGGTAGAACACGTTCAGGCCGCCGACGACCTTGAGGTCCTGCGCGCCGTCGGACGGCCGGTCGTAGCCTTCGGCCTTGAGGTCCCAGCCATAGACGTAGGCGTCGGTCTGACCGCGCGCGTGCAAGGCCTGGATTCGCGACGCGGCCAAGCGCTTGAGGTCGTCGAGGTTGCCGAAGGTGATCGATGACGTGGGGCACGCTTTCGCGCAGGCGGTGCCGAGACCGTTCGCGACACGATCGCTGCACAGCACGCACTTGTTCACGGTGCCCTTGACCATGTGGGGACCGCCCGTGGTGCCGTCGAACTTGTCGTTGAACGAGATCACGCCGAAGGGGCACGCGCCGACGCAGTAGCGACAGCCGATGCACACGTCGTTGTGGATGTCCACGGCGCCGAAGTCGGTACGGAACAGCGCCCCGGTGGGGCAGACCTCCAGACAGCCCGCGTCCACGCAGTGCTTGCAGGAGTCGCTCATCATCAGCCAGCGCGACTGGGTCCTGCGATCGTCGCTGAACTGCTCCATGAACTTCACGTGCCGCCAGTTCGTGGCCGACAGATGACCCGTGTTGTCGTACGAGTCAGCCAGGAACGCGTTCCCGAGGTGGACCGCCTCCTGATCCTCCATCGGGAGCTGGTTCCACTCCTTGCAGGCGACCTGACAGGCCTTGCACCCGGTGCAGATGGACGTGTCGACGAACATGCCCTTCTGGGTCGCGGTCATACCGGAACCTTTCTCGCTCGCTGCAGGAAGTCGGAGGGCCCGGTGGCCTTCTCGATATTGCAGGTGAAGGCCTTGCCTTCGTGGATCGAGACGTTCGGGTCGGCCACAAGCGCGGAGGTGTTGTTCGTGACGTCGCCCACGGCGATGCCCATGTAGCCCCAGTGGAACGGCATACCGACCTGATGGACGGTCTTGCCGCCGAGGTTGAAGGGTCGCAGCCGCCTGGTGACGAGCGCGCGCGCCGTCGCCGCGCTGCGCGACGTCGACACTTTCACCCAATCGCCGTTCTTGATGCCCTTCTCGGTGGCGAGCTCCGGCGACATCTCGATGAACAGCTCGGGCATGAGCTCCGCGAGCCAGGGCAGCCAGCGCGTCATCACGCCGGAGAGGTGGTGCTCGGTCAGGCGATAGGTCGAGATGACGATGGGGAAGTCCGTGCCGGCGAACGTGTTGTATTTGTTCCCGGCGACGTCCCACACCTTCGTGACCGGGTTGCGGTCCTGCTTGTACAGCGCGTTGTTCACCGGCGACTCCCAGGGCTCGTAGTGTGTCGGGAGCGGGCCGTCCGAAAGACCCACGGGCGCGAAGAGCCAGCCCTTGCCGTCGGTCTTGAGGATGAATGGGTCCGAGCCGGATTGGAACGCGACCCCGATGCCGGTCGGGTTCGGCTTGGTGTCCGGCGCCTTCGTCGCGGTGAAATCGATGCTGTCGCCGGCCACGTTCTTCCAGGTCTTGGCCGTTGCGTCCCAGTACGTGTACTTCTTGCGATCCGACCAAGGGTTGCCGGCGGGATCGGCCGAGGCGCGGTTGTACAGCTGGTGGCGGTTCGCCGGCCAGGCCCAGCCCCAGTTCGGGCTGACCCAGCCGTCGTTCTTGCCGGACGTCATCGCGGCGCGGTTGGTGTTCTTGTCCGGCGTCACGCCGGTATAGATCCACGCCCCGGCCGCGGTCGTGCCGTCGTCCTTCAGGAGCGTGAACGTGCTGAGCAGCGTGCGATCCTTCCAGTCCTTGGCGTAGTTGAAGCCGTTGATCTCCCACAGGACCTTCTTGGCCGCGGGCTCGTCCTTGATCCTCCAGTTCGCCACGTCGGCGGGCTCGGGGTCGTAGTCCAATGTCATGTTCTTGATCCCGAGGTCGCGGGTGGCCGTGCTCGAGGCATACCGTTCCTTGAGCCGCAGACCGAGGTGCCACCAGAACCACAGGTCGCCGCGCGAATCGCCAGGCGGATCCGCTGCTTTGTCGTGCCACTGCAGCGTGCGCTGTGTCTGGGTCATCGTGCCGTCCTTCTCCGCGACATGGGCAGCCGGCATCAGGATGACCTCAGTCTTGATCGCGGAAGAATCGTCGACGTCCGGGGCTTTCCAGAAAGCCGCCGATTCCGTCTCGTAGAAGTCGCGGACGATAAGCCAATCCAGATTGCGCATGGCTTTTCGGGTGAAGCCTGCGTTGATCGAGGTCGCGGGGTTCTGTCCGGTGAGGATCATGCCCTTGATCTTGCCGTCCATCATCTCGACGAACACCGGCAGATGCGAGTGGTCGGCGGTGATCTTCGGCAGCCAGTCGTAGCCGTAGTCGTTGTCCACCGTCGCGTTCGCGCCGAACCAGGCCTTGAGCTGGCTGATGACGTACGCCGGCGTGTTGGACCAGAAGGATGTCGGCTGGGTCTCGGTGAGGATGTAGTTCTTGAGCGTGTCGTGCGTGGTGTTCGCGCTCGGCGTGTTCAGGTATCCGGGGTGCAGGTTGTACAGCGAGGCGATATCGGTCGAGCCCTGGATCGAGGCGTGGCCGCGGAGCGCCATGATGCCGCCGCCCGGCCGGCCGATATTCCCGAGGAGCAGCTGCACGATGCCTGCGGTGCGGATGAGCTGCACGCCGTAGGTGTGTTGTGTCCAGCCGACCGCGTACACGAACGCGCCGGTCTTATCCGGGCCGGAGTTCGAGGTGATGATGTCCGCGACCTTCAGGAACAGGTCCTTGGGCGTGCCGCAGATCTTCTCCACCATCTCCGGGGTGTAGCGGGCGTAATGGCGCTTTAGGATCTGGAAGACCGTCTGCGGATCCTGGAGCGTGCGGTCCTCCTTGGGGAACGTCGGGAGCAGCTTCGCGATCTCGGTACCCCAGTTGACGCCCTTCACGCTCTGACCGGCGACGGGTTTCGGTGCCGGCTCCTGGCCCTCGTGCTGCTCGGCCGTACCCGTCGGCGCCGGCGCCGGTGGCGGAGCGTTCCGCTGGTACTGCCACGTCGCACGGTCATACGTCTTCTTTGCGGCATCCCAGCCGCTGAAGAAGCCGTCGTTGTCCTCCGTGTCCTTGAAGCCGGCGTTGATGAGCGTCGGGGCGTTGGTGAAATTGACGACGTAATCCTTGAAGTACTTGTCGTTGGAGAGGATGTAGTTGGCTAGGCCCCCGAGGAAAGCGATGTCGGTGCCGGAACGGATCGGCACATACAGATCGCACATCGCACTGGTGCGCGTGAAACGCGGATCGACATGGACCAGCGTGGCGCCCTTGGCCTTCGCCTTCATCGGCCACTTGAAGCCGACCGGGTGGCACTCGGCCATGTTCGAGCCCATGAAGACGATGAAGTCCGAATGCTGCAGATCCATCTGGAATGTCGTCGACCCGCCGCGTCCGAAACTGACCCCCAGACCGGGGACCGTGGCGCTATGTCATATCCGGGCCTGGTTCTCGATCCGGACGACGCCCATCATCCGCATGACCTTGGCGATGAGGTAGTTCTCTTCGTTGTCGTTCGTCGCGCCGCCCAGCGCGAAGATGCCGGTGGTCTGGTTGATCAGCTTCCCGTCCGCGGTCCTCTCTACGAACGTCGCGTCGCGGCTCGTCGCAACCAGCTCGGTGACCCGCGCCATGGCCGCGTCGAGGGACATCGTTTCCCACTTGTCCGAGCCCGGCGCGCGCCGCTGCACCTGTTGCAGCCGTTTCGGATTCATGGCCAGCTGGAACGTCGCGGCGCCCTTGGGGCAGAGCGATCCGGTCGAGATCGGGCTATCCGGGTTGCCCTCGATGTTGATGATCTGGCGGCCCTTGCCGTCGTCCCGCGTTTGCACCAGGGTGCCGCAACCGACGGCGCAGTACGGGCAGATCGATGGCGTGGCGGTGACGCCTTCAAGCTTGTACTTCGCGGCACGGTCCTCCGCGAACGCGAGATCGAAGCCGAGCGCTCCAAACGACGTCGCCGCGACACCGGCCGACCCGATGCCGGTCATCTTTAGCAGCTGACGTCTGGTTACCGCCATTTGCTCGGTCCGGGAGTATAGGCCGCGTTCGCGCCTACCGGCGCGCGGATTCCGCGCGCCGGAACGCGCGTCGGGCTAGTTGGCTGCTTCTCCGCGGCGCTGTTCGTGTGGCGGACGGAGCAGCTCCTCGCGATGCTCGCGGATGAGCGCAAGCAGTCGCTCCGGCTGGTTGAGTGACGGATCGTCGAGGACCTGTTCGAAGAGCCAGTTCAACGTTCGTCCCACGACCGGTCCGGGCGGCACGGCGAGGGCGGCCATGACGCCGTTCCCGTCGATCTTCAAGTCGCGGAGCGAGAACGCGTTCTCCTTGTTGAGCTCGTCGGCGACGCGACCCCACAGCTGCTCCAGCTTCACCATGCGCGGCTGCCGCGCGCCGCTGCCAATGTTGTCGGCGCGGCGGAGCGCGAAGAGCGTCGGGATGTTCTCCAGGCCGACCTTGCGGATGAAGCGGCGCACCGCCGACTCGGTCCACTCGTCCTGGTACCAGAACATGTGGTTGCGGACGAGGTGACAGACCTGCTCGATCTCGTCCTTGGGGAATTTCCAGCGTCGCAGGATGCGCTTGGTCTTGGCCTCGCCGACGTATTCGTGCTGGTAGAAGTGGCCGTCCTGATACGTGTCGGGCTTGCCGATGTCGTGCAGCAGCCCGGCGAGGCGCAGCACGACGTCGTCCTGGGGCGTCGCGTCGAGCGTCGCCAGGAGATGGCCGAAAACATCTTGCGCCGCGGCCTTCTCCTGCGGCACGTCCCGCGCCTGGTCCAGCTCGGGGAAGATGACCGCGGCCAGGCCGAGCTCGGACATCAGGCGGAAGGCGCCCGATGGCTTCGGCACGGCCAGGATGCGACGCAGCTCCTGCTGGATGCGCTCGCCGGAGACGGCGCGCATCAGCTCGGCGTTCGCGCGGATCGCCGCGGTGGTGGTCTCTTCGATGCGGAAGCCGAGCGTCGTCGCGAACCGCACAGCCCGGAGCATCCGCAGCGCGTCCTCGCGGAAGCGTTCGTTCGGGTCGCCGACCGCGCGGATGAGCCGATCGCGTAAGTCGCGCGCGCCGGCGTGCGGATCGCGCAGCCTCCCGTCCCACGCCATGGCGTTGATCGTGAAGTCGCGGCGCGCGAGATCCTCGTAGAGCGAGTGCGTGAACGCGACCGCGTCGGGATGACGGTGGTCGCTGTACTCGGACTCCAGGCGGTACGTCGTGACCTCGACCTCCCGCTCGGGCGTCTGCACGATCACGGTGCCGAAGCGGTTGGTGTACAGCGAGCGTCGGAAGCGCTTCTGGATATCGGCAGGCAGCGCGTTCGTGGCGACGTCCCAGTCCTTCGGCTCCAGGTGCAGGAGCGCGTCGCGGACGCAACCGCCGACGACATACGCCTCGAAGCCCGCCTCATGGAGGCGCTCGATGACGTCGACGACGTCGCTGGGAACGCGCAGCTCGACCTTCGGATCGCTCACGCCCGGATTATGCGGGACGGCGGCCTACTCCTCGCCGAGATAGGCCTTGCGCACCATCTCGTTGCGCATGAGCGCGCCGGCCTCGTCGGTCAGCACGATGCGCCCCGTCTGCAGCACGTACCCACGGTTCGCGACCGTCAGGGCCATCTGGGCGTTCTGCTCGACCAGCAGGATCGTCATGCCCTGCTTGTTGATGTCGCGAATGATCTGGAAGATCGTCTCGACCAGGATCGGCGCGAGCCCCATCGAGGGCTCGTCCAGCAGCAGCACCTTCGGTCGCGCCATCAGCGCGCGACCGATGGCGAGCATTTGCTGCTCGCCGCCGGAGAGCGTGCCGCCCTTCTGGTTGTAGCGCTCCTTGAGCCGCGGGAACAGCTCGAACACACGCACGCGGTCTTCCTCGATGCCGGCGCGATCGTTCCGCGCGAACGCGCCCATCTCCAGGTTCTCGCGGACCGTCATGCGCGCGAAGATCCGCCGCCCCTCGGGCGAGTGTGAGACGCCGAGCTTGACGATCTCCGCCGGTGGGGTCCGCGTGAGGTCGCGGTCGCCCAGACGGACGCTGCCCTTCCGCGGCCGCAGGATGCCGGAGATCGTTCGCAGGGTCGTGGTCTTGCCCGCGCCGTTCGAGCCGATCAGCGTGACGACCTCGCCTTGATTCACCGACAGTGAGACACCCTTGAGCGCCTGGATGTTGCCGTAGTAGGTGTTGACGTCGGTGAGCTCGAGGACCGGACGCTCGGCCGCGACGGCCTGCGCGCTCACGCGGTCTTCGCTCGCCCGAGATAGGCCTCGATGACCCGGGGGTCGTGCTGGACCACCTGCGGCGTCCCTTCGGCGATCTTGACGCCGTGATCGAGGACCGTGACGCGCTCCGAGATGCCCATGACGACCTTCATGTCGTGCTCGATCAGCAGGATCGTCACGTCCAGATCGTCGCGCAGCTTGCGGATGAAGGCGGTCAGCCGGGCGGTCTCCAGCGGGTTCATGCCGGCCGTAGGCTCGTCGAGCAGGAGGAGCTTCGGCTCCGTCGCGAGCGCGCGCCCGATCTCGAGCCGGCGCTGGTCGCCGTACGGCAGGTTCTTGGCGAACTCGTGCTCCTGTCCCGCCAGACCGACGAAGGCGAGGATCTCGCGTCCTCGTGCGTCGGTGGCGCGTTCCTCGCGGCGCTCGCTCGGGAGGCGCAGGATCGCCGCGAACGGGCTGGCATGCATGCGCGTATGCCGCCCGACCATGATGTTCTCGAGCGCGGTCATGTTCTGGAACAGCCTGATGTTCTGGAAGGTTCGGGCGATGCCGAGGTGCGTGATCTGATGCATCAGTCGCTGATCGACGCGTTGGCCGTCGAACGTGATCGATCCGGTCGTTGGCTTGAAGAGGCCGGCAATGAGGTTGAAGAACGTCGTCTTTCCGGCGCCGTTCGGTCCGATCAGGCTCACGATGGCGCGACGGGGAATGTCGAAGTCGACCTCGTTCACCGCGACGAGACCGCCGAACCGTTTCGTGACCTTGCGCGCGTCGAGGATGACTCCGTCGCTCATCGCTGCGCCTCGTAGAGCGTCGCGCGCTGCTGCTCCGCTTCGGTGATCGATTCCTCCGCGGCGTGCAGCTCCATCTTTCGTCGTGAGCTGGGGAAGAGTCCCTCGGGGCGGACGAGCATCATCACCACGAGCGCGAGGCCGAAGATCGCGAGACGGAACTGCGAGGTGTCGAAGGTCCGCAGGAAATCGTTGTTCAGATTGTTCCCCAGCACGTGCACGTAATCCGGCAGGCCGCGGTCGACCATGCCGAGGATCAGGCTTCCGGCGATGACGCCGGGAATGCTGCCCATCCCGCCCAGCACGATCATCGACAGCACCATGATCGAGACGTCGAAACGGAATTGCTCCGGGTCGATGACCTGCAGGTAGCTCGCCCAGACCGAGCCGGCGAAGCCCGAGAGCGACGCGCCCATGGCGAAGGCGAAGAGCTTCGTCGTTACCGGGTTCACGCCCATCGACGCGGCGGCGACCTCGTCCTCGCGGATGGCCATCCAGGCTCTCCCGACCCGAGATGCGCGAAGGCGCGCGGCGATGATCACGGAAAGGATGACGATGCCGACCGCGAGGTAGTACCAGGGCACCCAGTCCCCGCCAAATTTCCCGCCGAGCTGTAATGGCCCGACACTGATCGAGGGGAGAATCGGGAGACCGATCGGGTTCATCCCTTGCGTGCCCTTGGTGACCTCCGGCGTGTTGCGGATGACCAGCGGAACGATCTCGCCGAATCCGAGCGTGACGATCGCGAGGTAGTCGCCGCGAAGGCGCAGCGTCGGCGCTCCCAGGACCACACCAAAGGCCGCCGCGACCGCGGCGCTCAGGAGCATGGCGACCCAGAAGTTCAACGGGCAGCAGACTCCGGGGATGATCGGAGTAGAGTCGCGGATCACCGGGATCGGGCTCTGGCTCGAGGTGAAGAACGCGGCGCTGTACGCGCCGATGGCGAAGAACGCCGCATAGCCGAGGTCCAGGAGTCCGGCGAAGCCGACGACGATGTTCAGTCCCAGCGCCAGCACCGTGCCCTGGACCAGCACCGGAATGACCTTGCCCGACAGCGAGAGTCCGAGCACCGCGGACAGCTGGTCGTTCACGAACGGGAAGAACGCGATGATGATCAAGGCCAGGATCCCGATCGCGAAGCGCAAGGGATCGACGTCGCGGACGAGGCGTCGGCTGACGCTTCGCAACGGGTTCATCGTTCCGGAGTCTCCTCACCGAGAAGGCCGGAGGGCCGGAACACCAGCACGATCACCAGGACCGTGAAGACGCCGACGTTGGCCCACTGTCCACCGGCGTAGGTGACCGTGAGCGACGCGAGGATTCCGATGACGATCCCGCCGAGCGCGGCGCCGCGAACGTTGCCGATCCCGCCGAGCACCGCGGCCGTGAACGCCTGCAGGCCGGCGGGGAATCCGAGCTGGAACTGGGTGTTGTTGAAGAACAGGCCGTACAGGACCGCGGCCGCGCCGGCGAGGATGCCGCCAAGCAGGAAGGTGAACGAGATGATGCGGTTGACATCGACGCCCATCTGCAGCGCCGTCTCTTGATCCTGCGCGACGGCGCGCATGGCGCGTCCGATCTTCGTCCCTTGAATGATGTAGGTGAGACCGAGCATCAGACTCACGGCCGGAACGAGGACGAAGACGTCCTTGATGGTGAAGCTGATCAGCGAGTCGCGCTGAAGCAATGCGTGAGCGAAGTCGAACTTCGGGAGGAGATCGGGGTAGCGGAGCGGCGCCGCACCCATGCCCCACAGCCCGATGTTCTGGTACAGGAACGAGATGCCGATCGCGGAGATGAGTGGCGCGAGGCGTGGCGCGCGTCGCAGCCGCCGGTAGGCGAAACGCTCGGCGAGGACATTGAAGGTTCCGCACATCGCCATCGCCACGAGCGCCGCGATCAGGATGCCGAGCCAGGGCGTGCCGCCGAGGCCGAGCTCACTGCCGTAACCGAGCCGCTGGAGCGTGAACAGCGAGATGGCCGTGCCGAGCATGAATAGGTCGCCGTGCGAGAAGTTGATCAGCTCGATGATCCCGTACACGAGGGTGTAGCCAAGAGCGACCAGTGCGATGAGCGCGCCGTTCGAGATGCCGATGAGCACCGCGGCGACGAAGTAGTCGGGGTTCTCGGCGAGCCGTGCCACGGCCCACGCGAAGACTGCGAGGAGACCGCCGATCGAGCCGACGTTGAGCGCGACCTTGCCGAGGTCGAGCTCGTTTCCCGCCCGCACTGCCGCCGGTTGCGACGTCATCGGATCAGGCTGTTTCTCTTCCCCTCAAGAAGAGGCGGGCTTCCCGGAAGGAAGCCCGCCTCGTTCGGCCTTACCGGTTGCCGGGATACTAACGCTACTGGGCGGCCAACTCCTTGACGAAGGACCATGCGCCGCTCTTCGCGACGGTGCCCGACATCGTCGTCAAGCTGGTGTCGCCGTTCGCGTCGAACGTCCACTTGCCGAGGACCCCATCGAAGTCCTTGGTCCCCGCCACGTTCTTGAGCACGTTCGCCGCGGTCGGGTCGCTCGCGGTCCTGATCGCGTTGATCGCGACCAGCGCCGCCTCGTAGCCGTAGACCGCGTACGCGTCCGGAGTCTCGCCATTGAACTTGGCCTTGTACTTGTTCAGCCAGTCCAGCGCCTTGCCGGTGTACTTCTCCGGCGGGAGACCGCCGAAGGTCGAGAACGTCTTGTCCGTTGCGGCTGGGCCGGCAGCCTTCAGGAACTCGGAGCAGTTGATGCCGTCCGGGCCCATGAAGATGATGTTCGGCAAGACCGCGCGGACGTTGTTGAGCAGCACAGCCGGGTTGTTGTCGACGATGCCGCCGTAATACACGGCGTCGGCGCCGGAGTCCTTGATCTTGTTCGCGAGCGCCTTGTAGTTGTCGGCCTTCTCCGCGCCCTCGTAACCAGCCTCTGTGCCGTTGAGCGACTTCCACTTCGCGCGGAACACGTCAGCAATGCCCTTTCCGTAGAGCTGCGTGTCGTGAACGATGTAGACCTTCTTCGCGCCCATGGACTGCAGCCACACCGCGCCGACGGCGCCCTGGATGTCGTCTGCGGGAACGACGCGGAAGTAGTTGTGCGTGCAGCCCTGGTAGTACTTGCCCGGCTCGTCCGCCTCGCCCTTGCCCGGCTTGGTCAGACCCGGGTAGGTGTTGGCCGGCGAGATCATTACGATCCCGGCCGCGCATAGCAGCGGGATCGAGACTTTCGCCGCGCCCGAGTTGAACGTTCCGATGTAGGCGACGGTGGTCTTGTCCGCGATCGCCTTCTTCGCGTTCTCCGACTCCTGCGCCGCGTCCCAAGACTGCTTGGCCGCGGTCGCGTCGTCGAGCGCTTCGAACGTGATCGTCGTGTTTCCGACCTTGCTACTGATCTCATCGAGCGCCATCTTGATGGCGTTCACGATCTGGACCGTCTGCGTGCGGGACGAACCCGTCATCGGCAGGCTCGACCAGATCTTCACCGTCTTCGCCGCGCCACCCGATGTGCTGGCGGAGGCGGACCCCGATGGAGTGGCGGTTCCGCCACCACACGCGCTGACAATGAGCGCGACGCCCGTCAGGATGACGGCCCCGACACGTTGCGCGAGACTCATGCGTGCCCCTCCCTACTGATTTACGCTGGGCCTCGGATCAGTGGTTTGCAGCCCCCTCGACGCCCTTAGCGTGGCGGGAATACTAAGGGATGCGTCGGTCTTTGGTATGAACTTGACGGGCCTCGTGCGCGGTACCTATGGCAGCGTCGTCGCGCTGGCGGCACTGGCGTTCGTCGCCTGCCAGAGCGCGCCGCCTCGGCCTGTCGTGCTCCAGACCGCCGCACCGACGCCGGTGCAACTGCCGGCCGTCGGCAAGATCCTGTACTCCGACGGCACCGAGCTGTGGTCGATGTCGCCCAGCGGCGAGAACAAGGTCCAGCTGACGAAGGACGGGGCGCAAGGGTTCTACGCCGGCGGAAAGTGGTCGCCCAACGCCACGCGCATCGCCGCCGAGCGCGGCGTTCCGACCGAGAACGGTCCGCAGCTCTTTGTCGTCGACCCGGCGACGGCGGCGTCGACGCGTGTATCGCCCGTCTCGACGTGGCTCGACGGCTTCGCCTGGTCGCCTGACGGGACGAAGCTGGTTTACGCGAGCCTGACCAGTGGCGGCACGCTGGCGTCGGGTGGCACGCTCGCGCCGGAGGCCGGCTCGGTCTATGTCTTCGACGTTTCCTCCGGCACGCAGAAGCTGGTCGGGCGCGGCGTGCATCCGTCGTGGTCTCCTGACGGGACCCGCATCGCGTACGTGCACGCCGCTGGCGCGATCGCCGTCAGCGCGCCCGATGGCTCGGACATGAAGTGGGTCGCGTCGCTGACCGACCTCGATGCGCGCTACTCCAGCTTCACCACCAACGGCTGGCGGTTTCTGTCGGCGCCGGCATGGTCACGGGATTCGAAGCTCATCGCGTTCTCCGCGATCGAGGGCGGCCCGATCCTCGACGCCATCCAGGTCGTCTTCATCGGCCAGCCGCTGCCTGGCGCCCCGTTGAAGCCGTACTCGCTCGGGCGCACCGGCGCGCAGCATCACATCGTCAATCTGCAGTGGTCCCCCGTCGCGGACACCCTCGCGTACGCCAGCATCTACGCCGGCCCGCATCACCACATCATCGGGACGATCGATCCGAATCAGGCCGAGACGCATCCGCTGTTCGACTCGACGCACCACTTCCTCGACTTCACCTGGGCGCCTGATGGATCGATGCTGCTGGTCTCGATCGACGAAGATCATGCCTACGCGGTCATCGGGATCGAGAGGGCGAATCAGGATCCACCTCGTCTCACGCCAGGCGGATCGCGTCCTGATTGGTGCTGCCGACCGGCCACGCTGAACTGAGCGCTGTCGCATGAAGATCCGCGTCCTCGGGGCTGAGGCCATCGCGCGCGCCTGCCCGATGCCCGACGCCATCGACGTCGTCGAGGAAGGGTTCAAGGCGCTCTCGTCTGGCCGTGCCCGCGTCCCGCTCCGCCTGGCGCTGCCGCTGCGCGAACCCGAGTCGTCCATCCTATTCATGCCCGCGGCGCTGGAGGGCGGTGAAGCCGCGACGGTGAAGGTCGTCAGCGTCGTTCCCGGCAACGGCGCACGCGGACTGCCGATCGTGCAAGGGGCGGTGCTGCTCGTGGACGCCACCACGGGGACGCCGCGCGCACTCCTCGATGGCACCGCGCTGACGGCGCTTCGGACCGGTGCCGCGGGCGGTGTCGCGGCGCGCCGCCTGGCGCGCACCGATGCCCGCGTTGTCGCGGTGTATGGCGCCGGAGCACAGGCGCGCGCGCAGCTCCAAGCGCTGGTGGCGCTGCGCCGCTTCCGCGAGATCCGGATCGCGGCGCGGCATCGCGAGCATGCCGCGGCCTTCGCCGCGGAGTTCTCGCGACCAGGGGTGAAGGTCGTCGTGTCCGGACGCGAGGCGGCGCGGGGCGCCGACATCGTGGCGTGCGCCACGACGAGCTCCGAGCCGGTCTTCGACGCCGGCGATCTGGCGCCGGGCGCGCACGTGACCGGCGTCGGGTCCTATCGCCCGGACATGCGCGAGATTCCGCCGGAGGCGCTCGCCGGCGCGTTCGTCGTCGTCGACCAGCGCGACGCCGCCCTGGCCGAGGCCGGAGAGCTGATCGCGGCGGTCGCGGCCGGACTCCTTAAGAAGGAGGACATCGTCGAGATCGGCGACGACCGCGCGCGGCGTACCTCGCCCCAGCAGCGCACGGTGTTCAAGAGCGTCGGCAACGCCGTGCAGGACCTAGTGGTCGCGACGCGGGTGTTGGAGCGCGCCGAGGCCCTCGGGCTGGGGTCGCTGGTCGACCTCTAGGTCCGCAGGGCCAGCCATCCGCCAGCCGTACCGGCGAGCAGATGGGCGACGTCGAGAAGGATCAGGAGGCCGGTGTCGGCCGGCAGGCGCGGGGCCGGTAGAAACGTATCCACCAGGCCCACGACGACGATGCACACGGCCGCTGCCGCACCGCCCTGCAGCAAACCGTGATGCCCCGAGAGTCGCGCCGCGACGAATCCGCCGATGGCGATGGCGACGAGGCTCGCGAACCCAACACCCGCGAGCTCGGCGACGACGATGCCGACGGCGCCGCCCACGGCGGCGGCGCGCCACCCGATAGAGGGAGTACCTGGGACCTCACGCACGTGTCGCGACACACTACGTGGCGGCCGCGCGGCCGATCGCACAAAAAGAAACCGACCCGAGTGGCCTTCTCGAGTCGGCGAGTTCGCGAAAGGTGTCGAAAGGTCGCGAGAGTCACGCTAGAAAAAGAGAACGACGCCTCTGGGCGTCGTCACTTACTTCTTCTTGCCGCCCTTCTTGGACTTTTTCTTCGCTGCCACCTCTCAATCACCTCCTCTTGGCCTAGAGTGCCGCGACTATACACACGAGCGCGCGTCGATTGCAACATGTCGACCGCGTTTCGATCTGCGTCGCTCTCGCGACGCGCCGCTATCCCTCGCGAAGTCGGAGAACGATCCGCTCGCGCAGCTCGAACGGTGCGCGATCATCCGCGCACGCGTCGTGGACCTTCTTGATGAAGCGCGCTTCGAAGACGAAGTGGTCGCTGCACCCGACGCAATCGTCAAGATGCTGCTTCACGACCGTCACGTCGCCCTCGGTGAGCTCCTTGTCGAGGTACTGGTACAGGCGCTCGAGGCAGTCGTCGCAGTCCATCGTGTCCCCTCAGCTCGCCGGTTGCGGCGCGGGCCGCGGTCCCTGACCGATGCCGCGCTCTTTGGCGTAGTCGTAGAGCCGTCGCTGTAGAAATCTGCGGCCGCGATGAAGGCGGGACATCACGGTGCCGATCGGAATATGCAGGATGTCGGCGATCTCTTTGTAGGAGAAGCCCTCGATGTCGGCCAGCAGCACCGCGGTGCGGAAATGCTCGGGCAGATCGTCCAGCGCCTGCTTCACTTCGCTGTCCATGAGGTTGTCGAGAACCTCACGCTCGGGATCGCTGCCGCTGGAAGGCGAGCGCAGCTCGGCCATCTTGTTATAGAGGACGTACTCGTCGAGTCCTTCGACGTCGGTGAACTGCGGGCGTGAGGCCTTCCGGCGGTACATGTTGATGAAGGTGTTGGTGAGGATCCGGAATAGCCAGGCCTTCAGATTGGTCCCCGGTTGGAACTGGTGCCGGAAGCGGAGCGCACGGATATAGGTCTCCTGCACCAGATCGGACGCTTCGTCAGGGTCCTTCGTCATTCGTAGCGCGGTTCGGTACAGCGCATCGAGGAAGGACAAAGCCTCTTTCTCGAACGCATCCGGCTCCCGCCCCTCTCCGGGGACTCGCTCTGGCTTCTTGTCTTCGGCGATGGCGATCCCTCTCTTGCGAACGGCGGCTCTGCCGTCCCTTATTCCGCTAGCCTCGGTCGGTCGTGGCCCGCGCACGCGTACCGCTCTCCCGCCGGGTTCTTCGGACGATCCTCCGCCGGCTCGAGCGCGCCTACGGGCCACCGCCGCCACCACGCCGCCTCCCCCCTTTGGATGAGCTGGTGCTGACGATCCTTTCGCAGCACACCAGCGACGTCAATCGTGACCGAGCGTACGCGGATCTCCGTCGCCGCTTTGCCACGTGGGACGAGGTCGCCGACGCGCCGGCGCCAGCCATCGCCTCGGCCGTGCGACGTGGCGGACTCGGCGCCACGAAAGCGCAGCGCATCAAAGCCGTGCTCCGGGAGCTACGACGCGGTGGAGCACTTGGCGACAGCACGTTGCGGGGGTCATCCGCCGAGGAGACTTGGCGGCGACTACGCGAACTACCGGGTGTTGGCCCGAAGACCGCCGCGTGCGTGCTGCTGTTCTCGCTCGACGAGCCGTACTTCCCCGTCGATACGCACGTCCACCGGGTGGCCAAGCGGCTTGGCCTGGTGCCCGAGCGTGCCACCGCGGCGCAAGCGCAGGAGATCCTTCAGGCTGTCGTGCCGCCGGAGGCGGTCTACGAGCTGCATATGCAGCTCATTCGACACGGTCGAGCGATCTGTCGCGCGCCGCGCCCGCTTTGCGAGGAATGTCCGCTGCTCGACATCTGTCCCCGCATCGGTCTGAGTCGCATCGCTGGGCGGCGCGATGCTGGTGCACGATTGGCGCGGCTGGCGCGCCGCGACCCCCTGAGACGCACAGGTCCTCAGGCCTCAGCGCGAAGGAGGTGATGTATGCACGATGGAATAGCGATGGATGAGTTGCCGCGCCGCCGGGCGCTGGGCCGGAGCTGCATCGCCATCCATTCCGGCTCACAGCGATCCACTGCGCCGGCGAGTTCCACACCGAGTGGGAAGCAGGGATGGATCGTGCGTGGGTCTCGAAGTCGAAAGGTTAGCCTCGCTCACTCGAGACGATCTTCGATCTCCCAGAGGTGATCGAGGGTGTGCCACGCCAGACGCCGCACAAAAAAGCGCC
>VBHP01000146.1 GCA_005881435.1 Chloroflexota bacterium
AAATTACGAGAGCGGCGTCGCGTTGGGACAGCCGGGCGCGGTGAGTGGCGATACAGCCGCCGCGTTCAACGGCGCCGCGGCCGTCGATCTGCCCGACGCGAGCGGGCTGAACCTGAGCACGGCCGTGTCGGTCGAGGCCTGGGTGCGGCCGACGCTGTCGGGACAGAAGGGCGGCATCTTCGAGAAGACCATCGGGGGCGCCGTGAACACGCAGTATTCGCTGCTGCTCGAGCAGGGCGCCGTCATCTTCCGGGCCAAGCCCGCGGCCAGTCCCTACGTCAATCTCGTCGGCCCGACCCTCGCCGTCGGCGCGTGGTCGCATGTCGTCGGCACCTTCGACGGCGCGATGCTGCGCCTGTACATCAATGGCGCCCTCGCTGGATCCGCGTCGGCCGCGCCGCTCGCGAGCGGCGCAGGCGCGTCGCTGATCGGCCGCCTCGGCAGCAGCTTCTATCCGTTCCAGGG
Source organism: Chloroflexota bacterium (assembly GCA_005881435.1). Classification (GTDB taxonomy): domain Bacteria; phylum Chloroflexota; class Limnocylindria; order P2-11E; family CF-107; genus CF-107. The sequence goes on from VBHP01000146.1 coordinate 466, forward strand.
ATCGCTCGACGAGGTCGCCGTGTTCGCGCAGGCGCTGACGCCCGAGCGTGTGCGCGCGCACTACGAGGGCGGGGCCAGCGTCCGAGTCGTCGTCGGCACTGCTTCGGCGACCGGGACGCTGACGAGCTCGGTCGCGGCGAGCTCGGCAGAGAGCGACGTCGATCCCAGCAACAACACGCTCACGCTTACGAGCACCATGCGCGGACCGAGCGCGGATCTGTCGCTCAGCGGCTCGGTCGCGCCTGAGCCGGTCACGGCCGGCGATGCGCTGACGTACTCGTTGGCGCTCGCGAACCGTGGGCCGGCTTCGGCGAGCGCTGCGACGGTCACGCTCGCGTTGCCCGCGGACGCCGTCGTTGTATCGAGCACGACGTCGCAAGGAAGCTGCAGCGCGAGCGGCTCCAGTGTGTCGTGCGCCCTTGGCGCGCTCGGTGTCGGAGCCGCGGGTCAGGTGCTCGCGGATCGACCGGCGGGGTACTGGCGCCTCGGCGAACCCGCGAACTCCGGCACCGCCGTGGATTCCAGCGGCAATGGGCTCTCCGGCAGTTACGAGAGCGGCATCACGCTGGGCCAGCCAGGCGCGGTGAGCGGCGATACCGCGGCCGCGTTCAACGGCGCCGGTGCGGTTGACCTGCCCGATGCGCCGGCCTTGGACCTCAGCGGCACGCTCTCGGTCGAGGCCTGGGTGCGGCCGACCCTAGCGGGGCAGAGCGGCGGCATCTTCGAGAAGACCATCGCCGGTGCGGTGAACACGCAGTACTCGCTCTTGATCGAGCGCGGTGTGCTGATGTTCCGCGCCAAGCCCGCGAGCGGTCCGTACGTCAACGCCGTCGGCCCAACCCTCACGACGGACATCTGGTCCCACGTCGTGGGCACGTTCGATGGCGCGAACCTGCGTCTGTACGTGAACGGCTCGCTCGCCGCCTCGGTCGCTGCCACGGCTCCGCTCGCTTCCGGCAGCGGGGTCGCGCTCATCGGCCGACTCGGCAGCGGTTTCTATCCGTTCCAAGGATCGCTCGACGAAGTGGCTGTGTTCGGGACGGCACTCTCGGCCGATCGCATCCGCGCGCACTACCAGGGTGGAGCGAGTCTGCGCGTGGTCGTCTCGACATCGAGCGCCGGCACGTTCACGACGACGATCACGGCGAACGCCCCGGAGAGCGACGCCGATCCGAGCAACAACACACTCACCTTGAGCAGCA
>VBHP01000076.1 GCA_005881435.1 Chloroflexota bacterium
GCGCGCACCAGCGGGGCGATCGCCACAACTTCGTCGCGATAGCGCGCGGCAAGTCGGTCGGCGAGATCGATGGCGCGCCGCTCGTCGAGCTCGACGGCCCTGCCGCGCGGGGAGGCCTTCAGCTTTGCGATCGCGCGGACGACATCGTCGACGGGGTTGTCGTACTTGAACGCCGATTGGATGGTGAACGTCTCGACCGACGGGTAGCGCGCGAGGACGCGATCGATGCTGTCCGGCCGCAGGGCGCCGCGGAATGCCGGGCCACCGACGCCGATGATCGGATGCGTGCGAATCTCGAGGCGGGCCAGACGCGACAGCGCGACCATTGACAGCAGCACCGCCGGCACCATGCCGTAGTTGAGCGCCGGATCGGACCGGGCGATGAAGACGCGCGCTTCGTCCACACCGCTTCCCGATGCATATGCACGCACGATCGTGTCGGCCGCGAGCAGAGAGGGCCGGTCTTCAACGAGCGGGATGACGTCGATCTCGCGTGGCTCGAACTCGCCGAACCACGCACGGGCAGATGGATCGTCCGCGAGCGCTCCGACGCGGGTGCGGTAGTGCTCGCGCACGCGGAGTGGCTCGTCGGCCGACGTCGTCATGGGGAAGATGACCTCGAGGATGGGCGTGCGCTCTGTGCCGTAGAACATCCGGCTGACGTCGGAGTGGCGCGGGATCGAGTGCAGCACCTCGAGCAGGACCTTTGCCTGCGCCTTCTCCAGCGCGGGATTCGGCACGCGCGGCGTCAGGCGCACGTCAGTGCCGAGCGGATGCTCGCGGAAGAACGTCTCGTGCGCCGAGAGAAGTTTCTCGACCACGAACTCGTCGACCTCTTTGCCCTCGAAGTCCCACATCTGCTCGTCGCAGCCGAGATGCGAGAAGGCGTAGAAGGCCTCGCGTATCTCATCCTCGCCGCCCATGACCGGACCGGAGGCGAAGAACGGCACGGCGACGTTGTCGGGGTGCTGCGTCGACATCGCGCGCGGGATCATCACGATGCGCTCCGCAGCAGGAGCCTTCGTTCGGGTCGATCGGGGTCGAGATATACGACGGCTTTCTCGCCGAGGTCGGCGAAGGTCTTTACCGCAGAACACGTCCGCACTGTCCAATGCCTTCCGCCGTAGTCATAGGAGTAGTAACCGCACCACTCGCGAAAGAGCGGTCCTGCATCAGAAAGCAACTCGTTGAGCGTGTGCATCTCCTGTCGTAGTCCGGTTTGCTTCGCGGTCACTTCGATCCCACGACGAGACAGCGCGCGGAGATCGAGAATGTGTCTGACCAAAATTAGCGGAGGAGCAGAGCAAAGAAGCAACAGTGCCCCTGACGTACACGACGGGTGCCATCCAGTCCGGCCAATCAAGTAGAGCCCCGGACAGGATCACCAGGATCAGGATGAATGACACCGCCAAGGCCAGCAGTGCGGCGATTAGAAACAAGCCGGCTCGCCGGCTCCTGAAGACGAGCCCCCCAAGCGATGGCCTGCTGTCAATTACGCCGAGCACAACGCCCGGCGCCGAGAATGTGAACGACTCGATCTTTGGGATCCTCTCTCGACGCCACCAACGCAGGATCCAGATGCGAATCGGTCGCATCAATCACTCGGTCGAGATGCGCTGGTCCACGACGTCGCCCTGCGAGCGGATGGCGCGGAAGTTCGCCAGCGGCTGGGCGAGCAGCGACCCCACCTCGCTGGCCGCATCCTCCTGCCCGCTCTCGCGCAGCGTTGCCGCGTAATCGACGAGCAGCAGGCGGAGCGCAGCGAGGTCTTCCGCGATCGGCTCCCGGACAACGATCTTCGCCCCTTTGGCGATGCGATCTTTGATCGCGGCATCGTCGAAGCCGCGCGAGGGATCGTGGCGTACGAACACCGTCCCGCCGGTCATGCCGGAGCAGATCCAGCGACCCGGATCTCCGAGCACGACCGCGGTGCCGCCCGTCATGTACTCGAAGGCGAAGCCCTTCACGTCGCCGCCGATGACGATCTCGGCGCCCGAAAGACGGATGCCGGCGCGCGCATCGGCGGAGCCCTGCACGTAGAAGCGGCCCCGCTGCGCGCCGTAGGCGAAGCACTTGCCGACGGCGCCGTCGACATGCGCGCCGCTTGCGTTGCGGGCCTTCAGCACCGCGACGACGCCGCCCAGCGCGGTCTTCGCCGCGCCGTCCTGAGCGCCTCCGGCGAGCGAGAGCCGCACGCCGTCCGTCGCGTATGCCGCGAAGCCATTGCCGGCGACCGAGCCGTGCGCGAATCGGGCCACGACGTCGGCGGCGCCCGCGTTCGCGATGCGAGCTCGCGCGAGCGCGCCAGAGTCCGACGTCGCGACGAAGCGCTCGCGCGCGTCGAGGCGCGACTCGCTCGCGACCTCGGCTGCGGCCGCGACGAACAGCGGCACGCGCTCGGTGGCGCGGCGCCAGCCGCCCTCGACCGGCGCGAGCAGCGCCGACAGGTCGACCCGGTCGAAGCCCCGCGCCTGCTCGAGCAGATCGGTCCGTCCCACTAGCTGCCGCGTCGAGCGAATGCCGAGCGACGCGGTGATGCGGGCGAGATCATCGCGCAGCGCCGCGAAGAAGCGCATGAGGTTCTCGATCGCACGATCGAGCTCCTGCGGATCGAACTTCTTCAGACCGCGCTCTTCGGCCTCGGCCTTGGTCTCGATCTGCGTGGCGATGCCGACGTGACAGGTGTCCAGCTGGCAGCCGCGGCAGATGGTGCAGCCGATCGCGACCATCGCCAGCGTCGCGAACCCGACACGGTCGGCGCCGAGGCACAGCATCTTGGCGATGTCGACCGCGCTCTTCATGCCGCCGTCGCACCAGAGCTCGACGCGATCGCGCAGGCCCGAGGCGACGAGCGCGCGGTGCGCTTCCGCGACGCCGATCTCGGCCGGAAGGCCGGCGCGTCGCAGCGCATGCTGGCGTGCGGCACCGGTACCGCCGTCGTATCCGGACACGGTGACGATGTCCGCGCCGGCCTTGGCCACGCCCGTGGCGATGATGCCGACGTCGGGCGTGATCGGGATCTTCACCGCGACCCTCGCCCGCGGATTGACGGTCTTGAGCTCGTGGACGACCTGCGCGAGATCCTCGATCGAGTAGATGTCGTGGTTGTTCGACGGTGAGATGAGGTCGACACCGGCGCGCGCGTTGCGCGCCAGCGCGACCTTGGCCGAGACCTTTCGTCCGGGGAGGTGACCGCCCTCACCGGGCTTCGCGCCCTGACCGATCTTGATCTCGAGGTAGTTGGACGAGTTCGCCAACAGCGCCGAGACGCCGAAGCGGCCCGAGGCGATCTGCTGTCCGCGATTGCGCGGGTAACGGCCGATCAGATCGGGCAGCTCGCCGCCCTCGCCGTTGATGCACAGCAGGTTCAGCCGCGCCATCGCCGCGGCGTACGCGCGGTAGGCGATCTCGCCTTGCGAGCCGAAGGACATCGACGAGATATAGAAGGGGCCGTCGTGCTCGCCGGCGCTGGTGTCGGCTCGCGGCCATGAGCCGGCGGAGGTGGAGTGATCGCTGCGGAAATCGAGGAGGTGCCGCAGCGCGACCGGATGCGTGCGCTCGAACTGCGCCAGCTTCTCGGCGTAGGTCGCGTACGGCGCCTCGCCGTTCGCCACAGCGTTCGCGGCCTTCCAGATGCGCGGATACAGCCGGAACGCCGGTTCGAGCCGCGCCGGGGTGCGCTCGCGCAGCATCGAGGCGCGCTCGAAGCCGTCCTCGCCGATGCGTTGCCATGTCAGACCGGCGCCGTCGCCGGCAACGAAGGTCCGCATGCCGAGCAGCGACGCGACATCCTTGGCCACGCCGATCGCGGACATCTGCCGTCCGTAGCCGCGGAGCTCGTGCACACCGAGCGTGGAGATGACCTTCTCGACACCCTTGCGCAGCGCCTCGACCAGATTCGATAGCGCATCGGGATCGCCGGTCGAGATCGCGTACTCCAACAGCAGATAAGGGTTCGCCGCATCCGCGCCGAGCGCAAGCGCGGTCATGACGTCATGCAGGTTGCGCAGACTGCCGGCCGACACCAGCAGCGCGGTCTCGCGACGCAGCGAGCCGTTTCGCGCCGACGCCTGTGCCACAAGCGCGCGATGCGCCGCGGCGACGACGAGGAGCGGGTCGAGCCAGGCGCGTCCCTCGTCGAAAACATGTCGATCGTGCACCAGCACGAGACGCGCGCCGCCGCGGACGGCGCGGCAGGCATCGGCGGCGAGGCGAGCGAGAGCGTCGCGCGGATGCTCTTCCCAATCGCGATCGGCCTCGAGCACGACCGGGGCGTGCGAGGCGTCGAGCGCGAACCGTTGCACCAGATCCTCCACGATCCACGTCCCGAGCTTCGACGCCAGCTCGCGATAGTCGGCTCCCGTCAACCCCGTCTCCGGTGCGTGACCGCCGAGCAGGATCGGATGACGAAGCTCGATCCAGTGACGCGCGTCGTACGCGCGATGCAGCGAGGGTCGGGGACCGAGCACGACGCGCGTCGAGAAGTGCTCGATCTCGCGCTCGCGGTCGATGGCCGGATTGGTCACGACCGCGACGGTCTCGTGCAGGTGGTCGGCGAGATTCGGCCGCCGTTCGGACAACGCTGCCAGCGGACCGTCGTAGCCGAGCGACCCGATCAGCTCGTTCGCGGTCTGCGCCATGAACCCCGCTTGCTTCAAGTCATCGGGCTCGAAACCGAAGGCCGCGAACTGCTGCTCGCGCCGGACCGAGACGTCCTCGACCTCGTCGGGCGGAACGGCGACCTCCCAACGGGCCGGGATGCGACCGCGTTCGCCACGGACCCTGCCGGCGTCCGGAAGTGGCTCGCTTGGCCCGCCGCAGGCGAGGTGCGTGCGCGCATCGTCGCTATCGGTGCCGCGCGAGCGCCGCGCCGCGAGGAATCGTCGTCGCAGATCCGGCTCGTCGATGAACTGCCAGGCCCCGCCGCGCCGCTCGAGCGCGACGTGCTCGCCGGGTCCGAGCGGCCGCGGATCGGTGACGTACCGCTCCGGCGCGATGAAGCCGCGCTCGCTGGCGAACACGTGCGCGTCTTCGGTCTCGACGTGCCACAGCGGCCGCAAACCGAGCGCGTCGACACCGAAGAGACAGATGTCATCGAAGCGCGCCAGGAACGCCGCCGGTCCCTGCCCGAACGGACCAAAGGCCGCGCGCGCCTGGACGTACGCATCCTGCAGCTCCGGCGAGAGGCGTGCGATCTCGTTGACGATCGGCGGGAACGCGATTTCGATGGCCTCGATGGCGCGAAGGCCGAGGCGGTACACCATCGCGCGCAGCACGGCATCGACATCCTGCGAGTCGCTGCCGTCGCGCGACAGCGGCAAGTCGAGCGAGCTTGCTTCCTCGCGCAACCGCGCGATGGTGTTGATCTCGCCGTTGTGCGCGAACGACGCGAAAGGCTGCACGCGCGCGAATGTCGACGTCGTGTTGGTCGAGTAGCGGTTGTGTCCGAAGGCCATCGAAGTGCGGAAACGGGGGTCGGCGAGGTCGCGGAAGTACCGCGGTAGCTGACGCGCAGAGCCGCGCAGCTTGTACACGACCGACGACGTCGACAGGCTGACGACGGTGACGGCCGTCTGGCGTTCGATCTCGACGGTCGCCTCGAGCAATGCGCGTCGCGATGGCGCGCCCCCGCGCGTCGACAGCAGACCGAGCTGCCAGAAGCGCGGCTCTTCCGCGCGGCCGCGTGCGCCGAGCGCAGAGGCATCCGTCGTCCCATGCCGCTCGGTGAGCAGGGTCAGGTGGTGGTCCGAGAGGATCCGGCGGACAGCCTCCTCGGCGAGCTCGTCTCCAAGCTGAGGCACGAAGAGGTGCGCGACGGCGAAGCGGCTATCGCGCGCGAGCGCCCGCTCAAGCCCCGCGTCGTACAGGATGTCGGCCCAGAGCGCGCGAGGGATGTCGGTCAGGATGCCGGAGCCATCGCCCTCGCCATCGACGACGCCGCTGCGGTGCGCGAGCTGGTCGAGGCCCCGTAGCGTCTCGTCCAGCACGCCGGCCGCGGCGCGTGCGTCCTTGCGGATAACAGCCACAAGGGCACAGGCATCGCGCTCTTCCACCACGTCCCCCTCTAGATATGAATCGACCCCTCGATCTTTCGAGGGGCCCTTGTTGCGTCGAGTGAGGTCGTACTCGTCGCGGCTAGGCCCCGCTCCGTGCGGATGCTGCCGTTGCCGTGGACGAAATCGACATCGCTGGCACCGTATCGCACCCAAAGGTTGCGATTCAGTGACGCGCCCATACTTTTGGGCGCGATGCACATCACACCCGACCTCGTGGTCCTGTTCGTCCTCGGGCTTCTGGGGCTCATCGCGATCGTGCTTCTCGGCGGCGACATTCCGAACGTAATGCCGTTCGGATCGACGCGATTTGGCAGCAACCGCGGCCAGCAGGCCGCCGAGCAGTACTACGCCGAGGAGGAGCTACGGAGGCGCGAAGAAGAGGAAAAGGAAGCGGAAAACCAGCCACCCGCGCCCTGACGGCCTGGTACGCCAGGTCGTCCCGGGGATTGCCAAGGGCGCGGCCCTCCCGTACTGTCAGCGCCTCAGATGAGCCGCGAACTCGTGCTTATCGTCATCGTAGAGCTCCCGATCCTTATCGGGAGCGAAACGACGTCGGGAGGCAGCGCGTAGCGGCGTAATCGAGCAGGCGACCAGAGACCCAGAGGACCTCCCGAAGTCGGGAGGTCTCTTCATTTCTAGGAGAAAGGAGGCCTCGATGAGATTCTCGACCGAAGCGCTCTCGGCACGGCTCGCGCGTGCCGGGATGCCGATGGCCGGGGACACGCTGGCCCGCGCCGCCGACCTGCTCCACGCGCACGACGCCGATCTCGAGCGCTGGACCGACCTGTACCTGATGACCGTGTGCGTCGCGGCGTACCGGCGCCCCGAATCGGACCTGCCGGCCTGGGTGTAAGCGGAGTGGTCCTCTCGCCGGGCATGGAGTGGCTGGCCATGGCCTTCGCGCGCAGCGAGGGTTCGGACGTGGCCGAGCTGCGTCAAGCGCTCGAGGCTGTCCTGGACTCGACCGCGCGCGTGGTCCGTTCGCGTCAGGGCATGGTCACCGTCGTGCGCGAAGGCGCGCCGCTCAAAGACGCCGAGGACTTCACCGAGTCGATCCGCTCCGCCGTGGCTGCCGTTCTCGGTGACGACGCGGTCTGCGCTGGGCTGGCCATGCCACGTCAGCGGATCGTCGGCCTTAACACCTCCGCGCTTCAGGCCGAGCAGGCGTTGCTCCTCGGACGCGCGCTACGCGGCGAAGGACGAACGACTGCGTTCGCCGATCTCGGGCCGTACTGCTTCGTGCTCGGTCAGCCCGCCAGCGATCTGCGCGAGTTCTGCGATCGCGTGCTGGGCCCGCTCGCCGCGGACGATGACGACCGCCACGGGGATCTCGTTCGCACGCTCGAGGCATATCTGCAGAGCCACGGCAGCCTCAACGCCGTAGCGCGTGCCCTGTTCCTGCACCGCAACACCGTGCGCCAGCGCCTCCGCAGGATCGCTCAGATCACAGGAGCGGATCTGGACAACGCTGATTCGCGTCTCGCTCTGCACCTCGCGGTACTCGGCCGACGCGCCCTTGCGGAGATGTACGCGCGCTGACGGGCCAAGCCGGGAAGCGGAAACGGTCTGATCTGCCCGATCGCGTGCTCCAGGCTATCCGCTACGCGGCGCGTGACTCCTGAGTTGCCTTGAGCATCATCAACGATTCGATGAGCTCGCTCTTGAGCAGCGACCCGCGCCAACGCTGGTAGCGCGGGCCGATGTACTCCGCGAACGCCTCAGCTGTGTCCGCCCCGCCGCCGCGGTGCAGCAGCCAAGTGCTGTAACCGCGCTCGAAGACCTCGATCTGCTGGCCAGCCATCGTGCGGTGCGACCGCGCGAAAGCCGCGATCGCGGCGGCGCCGTGTGTCATTCCGACAACACTCAGCCAAGACTGGTAGTACGCATTCGCCTGCTCAGGCAACAAAGTCATCGCACTCGGATCGCTTCGCATGCGCATATAACTTGAATCGACCTCCTCGTTGCATTTATTCCCATCGAGCCGATCGCACTATCGAAAACGAGCTACGCCCGGCGGCGAA
>VBHP01000147.1:0-1964 GCA_005881435.1 Chloroflexota bacterium
CGCTCATTCCGGAAAAGTCGAAAACGAATGGCCACGGCAATGGCCACACCGCAGTCGCGGTGCCGGCGTCGTTGCCGGAGCGTCGCTACAACTCGACGCCCGATGCACCGCCGTGCGCGAACTGTGGCTTCCTGATGATCAGAAATGGGACCTGCCACAAGTGCGAGAACTGTGGCTCGACGAGTGGCTGCTCGTGAGTACTGAGGAGAGATCGATGAAACGCTGCAATCAGTGCGGTCGCGCGCGTGACGGTCATCGTCACCCGGATCGAGACGAGTGACCGGCTTCTAATTTCGTCAGGCCCCTGGCTCGGCCCGCCCGCCGGCCAGTCCCCGCCTCCCGGCCCGGGTCTTCCCGCTCCCCTGGGGACCCGGGCCGAACCTTTTCATTTAGGCTACGTGATCACCCCCGATGAAGACCGCTCGAGGTCCTAGTAACGAGTGAGGAGCCCGAGAGCAGGGTCGCCGGGGCCAATGTCATAGCTGGCATTGTTCGGGCCTCGCGACGGCGGAGCATGCCATGCCCAAAGAAGGATGCCGGCCACTCCAGATGCAAACTGGATCTTGAACTTCGATTCGAAGTATGCCGCGCGCTGGCTCAGTGACCCGCCGGCGACCGAGCCTTCCATGCCCATTTCGCCAACGATCAGCGGTTTCCCAAGTAGTTGACATTGACGAAGCCGCACCGCGAGGCCGTTCCACTTGTCGCCCGGGAGGGCCGAAGAGATATCGCCATAATCGTGATATTCGCAAACATCGATGTTTGGCCCCGTGTGTAACCGTGTGTAGCTTTCTCCCGCGGATCCGCACTGTCCACTTCCCATCGTGCCGACGCTAACAAGATGGGTCGGGTCGATTTTCTTTACGAGCTCGGCAACATCGTCTGCCCATCGTTTGAGCGTTTCTGCCGCGCTAACATCACAAGGATCATTTGCGGAGGCACGATCCTCAGCTTCGTTCATGAGTTGCCAAAGGAATACACCAGGGTTCGTGCGGTACCGTGAGACAACCTCGCTGACCCATTCTCTGTACGGGACGAGATCGTTCCCAGAGCGGAACTTATAACCAGATCGGTACCATTCTTCTGACTTGTAGGTGCCGTCCTCGCAGTCGCCCCATTGATTTCCGAGGGTGACTATTACGCGCTCTGCACGAGCCGCCGCTGTGTCGAGTGTATGGTCGAAGGCCCGCCAGTCACGTCTAGAGCCCGTCATCGCGAGTGACTGGAAAAACCAGGCCCGAAACACCTCCTGTCCAGGTCCGATCTGCCGTAGCTGCTCGTCGAGGAGGGAGCCACTCCCCAATGAATAGCTGCAGTTGTTCTCGCTATTAGCGTTGTAGATGTTCATGCCTGTGAAATGGAAGGTGCGGCCGTCGATCAACAGCGACGTTCCTCGCCGGTATACGACGCCGGGTGTGTTCTGTTGGGAGTCGCTCGAGGCCGGGGTGGCGGCTGGCACACGAGCGAAGGGATTCGCGTCAGTCGCGGCCGCCGGGCCCAAAGCCGTTAGGGACGCCGCGGGAATAGCCGCAGCGGAACGTAATGGTGAACCTTCGGGCGACTCTACGTTGGGTGAGGCCCGTTCGCTGACTTGGTGTAGACTGGCCGGCGGATTATCAGTCAGACCGAGTTCCGATTCGAGATTCGAGCTCGGCGCGCCTGACGGGGGGCTCGCCCCGAGGGTGACGCTGATCGCGAGGTTGAAAGCACACACGAGCACCACGAATGAGACCACCCGCGTGACATTCCGCACCAGCCTCGCTCCATTCCCACAGAAGAGCGAAGACGCATCGGTACGTCGGCGGACGTAGCCTTCGGCAGCCCCGGCTTGCTCGGAGTCCCGAGCCCGTTAGCTTTGCGTCCCCGCCTCGCGACGGGTTTGCCTTTTCGAGTTTTGTTTTTCCACTTGGAGCGTCGCGTTTTCGGCCGCGCAAAGTAAGCACCCGACGTGTGGGGAGAACGCT
>VBHP01000147.1:1981-6433 GCA_005881435.1 Chloroflexota bacterium
CCAAGCCCGTCAACTTGCGCCGCCTGTTCCACTGCGCGACATACGTCATCCGCCGGGGCAGCTAAGTGGTTGCCGCTGAAGGGGTTCAGCTCTTCAGACTTTGGCGTCTAGACGGCTGCGTGCGCGCGGGGGGCGCCGACGAGAATCGATCAGCGCGCCCGATAAATCTCAACGCCAGTATCGTGGAACATGAGCTCAAACTTCGCGCTCATTACGGGCTGATCGTGCAAACTCTGCCAGACTTTGTCTTCAATTCCACGCAAGTTGCGCCGCATGAGAACCCATCGCACGCGCCCATTCGGATCGTTTAGAGCCGCTTCCCAAACGTCGCGATCGCCTTCGTAAACGAATGTGCTCAGTGGAAGCGCAGTCTCGAAGAACAGCGCCTCGTTGTTTCGGCGCGCCCCGAGGACAAGGCCACCATCGTAATGTAAGCGGATCCAATCAGCGGCACTCGCCTGGATCGCTGAATCGCCATTGGCTTTATCGCCCTGAGCCTCCATGAAATTGACGGCCCCCGCATTCCACGTAATCAGCGCGGAACCCACCAGCAACACGGCAATTGGCAGGCGGAGCATCACCCTCTGTGCAGCAATACCCGCGAAGAAGCCGATCGCCGGCAACATCAGCAACCCATACCGGATGTTCTGGTAGTGATTGGGGAGCAGGCGCGGGGTCTGGATTACGACGATTCCACCTTTGAATAGGGCCAGGGTGAAAAACGCCATCGGAAATAGAAGGATCAGCACCGCGAGCTTCTGCGACCATGGGCGTCGGCTGAGTAGCCAGAGAGCCAGACCGAGCGTCGCAATCGCCGCAGCGATCCACCCTGAATTGTCGACGACCGCCCATGCATAAATCAGAAACGCGAGATTAAGGTCACCGCCTTGCGTGATTTGCTGCTCAGTCACTAGAAACTGCTCGCGCACTGCGTATTCACTGCGGATGAAATACAGGGCGTCGCCGAAAATCACCTGATTCCATGTAAACCATGCCACTACCCCAAGAGACGCGAGCAGTCCGAAGTAGATCAGCAGGGCCTCTGTTTTTTCGCGACCTAGACCTCGCACTCCTCGGTACGCCACGACCACGACGGCGCAGCTCAGGAGGATCCAGCCCTCGTATCTAGTCAGAGTCGCGAGGAAAATTGCTGCGGCCGCGAGTAAAAGGGATGAAAGCCTGTCCGTTCTCCGCGTCCATTCGAGAAGATAGAAAGTCGCGGCGAGCGTAAGCGCAATGAAAGGCATCTCCGACATCGCGACGGACTGCATATAGAGCACGTTTGGTGTCGCGAAAGTGAGCGCGCCGATAGCGGCCGCAGGCCGGCTGCCACTGGCGACATGGATCAGGCGATAAAGGAAGATCACTGCGACGAGATACGAGGCCATTGACACAAACGAGCCGGCAAATCCACTCGCATACAAGCCGTTTACCGCCGTGAATGGAAGCATCAGCAACTGCGGAAGAGGCAACCACACGCCGCCAAGTTGCGCAACGCCAGGATGAAGCCCATCGGTGACGCTTCGTGCGATCAGCAGACGCGACTTGACGTCGCCGTATGCAGTAAGGAGGCCTGCGAGGTAGGTATAGCCGACGCCAATGAAGCTCAAAGCGCAGGCGAACATGAGGACGACCTGCAACGAGGGAGTCTTTCGCGAGCGTTGCAGAACAGTCATCGAGCTGGCCTCGATGGCACTATCCTCCGGACTTCTCCGCTGTAAGACGCAAGCAGAACCGCGCCATCCGGGGCGAATGCCAAATCGACGACTGGGAATCCGACCACTAGATGCTGAACGGCCCTAACCTTCGTGCTTGAGTCGAATGACAACGCATACATGGAAGCGTCTCCGAAAGTCCCAACCAGCAAGACGAGGTCACGGGGTGGCGCGAGCGCGTCCACTACATTGGCGCTGACGAACAACAGCCGCGTCGAGTCCATAGCGGCCCAATAAATCGCTCATTCGGGGCACCGGCCTCCGCTACTTCGTCGCCTTTCCAGTAAGGCCACCCGTAGTTTCCGCCCGGCATGACGAGATCGACTTCGTCGCAGCACTCGGGGCCGTTATCGGCTACGAACAACCTGCCCGTGTTCGGTTCGAATCCCAGACCGAATGGGTTTCTGAAACCCAGCGCATACACGGAAGAGTGTGGAAATGGGTTATCGACTGGGATGGACCCATCCGCGTTGATCCGGTGGATTTTGCCTTCGGGGGATGCGACTGACTGAGATACGTCGTTGGTCCAACCCGTGTCGCCGTTGCAAAACCAGAGCTTTCCATCTGGCCCAAACCTCAACGTGTTGCAGTTGTGGAAGTCACCGCCCGGCAGATCGTCGCGTATCACTTCGAGGTCGGAGGATCGATTCTCCGGGGTTACATGAAATCGAACAATCCGATTCAGTGGTTGGTCGCTCTTATTGCGGTCTTCGTAGGTGTACGCGGCATAGAGCAAGTTGTTGCTGGCGAAGTCCGGTGCAGCCGCAAGTCCTGTGAGGCCATCCTCAGGACCCGATGCACGTAACACAAAGGTAATGACGGCGTCGGGTACCAGCAGTCCTGCGACGATCACGCGCACTCGACCGGTTCGCTGCTCCGCGAGGAAGATCCGGCCGTCTGGCGCTACAGCCATCGCCGCGACAGCATCCGCGCCGCTCGCGATGCGCTCCGTCGCCAATATGGATTCGCCTGAGCCAGACGTGGCGTTCATGACTTGCAACCCAGACGACCAGGCAACGATGACCACCGCCAGGGCAGCGACTGTGGCGGCTGTGCTGATGACGGCCTGACGGCTCAATGTGCCTCGTACACTCGCCCTCACTGGAAACACGTCCGGATTTCCTCTTCCGCCGGCTTGCCAGTTGGATCGAAACCGGGGTCGGATTCGGGGTGTGTCAGTGGATGCAGAGTCGTTGTCCACCAATACATCCCGCTGACGTAGCCCGCGAGGGCGCGGCAGGCGGCCGCATAGTCCCGACGCTGGGACTCGAGGTTCGTCTCCCCTGACAAATCGCCTCGCCACGGTTCCGCGTATGCGCCGACCCTTGAAGCGATTCCGATCTCTGTTATTAGAACAGGTTGGTCGCTGGTAGATTGCGCTCGTTGGATCTCGTCGACCCATGGTCGCCATGCCTCGATGAGATCCTCGATTTGCGCGTCTGCCGGCACCCGTAACGGGTAGAACGCGTCTATGCCAAGGAAGTCGAGTAGAGAGGCGAAGCCTAGAGTGGCGTGCGAATCCCAGTTTCGAGAATAGATGAGCTTCCCTGAAAAATTGCGGCGAGCGGCTCGAGGGAACTAAATTCGGATCCCACCGAGAATATGTCCACATGCTCACGTTCGGCGAGGCTGGCGTAGCGCCGAATCAGCTCGTTGTAGCTCGCGAACCAGCCGGTTCGGTCCGCCGGCTGAATACTTCCCCGCCACTGACCGACTCTCAGCAAGGTTTCTTCGTCGAGCAGCGGCCTCATCAGAACTCTTAGACCAGCTCGTCGACAGATTCGGATGAGATCTCGAAGCTCGCCATCGCTTGGGGTGCGCTCGTCCACGAGAATCCTGCTTGCTGTCGGGCCATTTTGGAACAGAGGAATAACTACGCTCACGCTATCAACGTGTAACCAAGCCATTCGTTGAACGAACCTGTTCATTGTGGGTAGGTCTGCCGCGTCGCGGCCGTAGACAAGAACGTTCATGCCTGCCTGGAGTGACCTATTCCCGGTGCTTTCGCGCGCGCTTGAAGCAGTCGCGATAGGGTTTTCCCCAGGCGACGCGGGGCCGATGGCACACGACGACATCGCGATCACGCTAAGCGCTACTACCAGATGCAGACAGTGAGCTTGGCAATTCACCGGTGACGTCGGCCTCCATGACCAGCCCGTGGTCGGTCTTTTCCCAGTAGTGAGGGCGGTACACAAGTTGTGCGACACCTTTCCATGCTGCGACGGACATCAGCGCCCAGTAAAGAGGACAGAGCGCCATCAACTTCACGCTGCTGTACTGGCCGCGGGCGATGCATCCAGTCATTGCGTAGTAAACAAAGGTGAGATTGCCAAAGAACAAGGTGAGCGTGGCTAGGTAGAGGATCGGTGCCGGATAAAGCGCCTGAATCGAGGAGGCTTTCGTAACCATCCACAATGCCATGACGACCCAAAACACGGGGCTGATGAGAAGGACAAGGGGAGTGGCCCCCACGATGATCTGAAAGGCAACGAAGTTTTTCATGCCGAGATCAGTCGCCAGCTGCCGCGGTGACCGCATGTGGACGAAATACGTCTGGATATGGCCTTTGATCCAACGTGATCGCTGACGAATCCAGTTACCGACCGCGCTGTTCGCTTCTTCCCACGTTACTGAGTCGAGGATCTCCGCGCGTTGGCCGCTCCGTGCGATTCGCATCCCGATGTCGATGTCTTCCGTCACGTTGTAGGAATCCCATCCGCCTAGTTGACGAAGGGCG
>VBHP01000058.1 GCA_005881435.1 Chloroflexota bacterium
CGCGACGGTCAGTGACATCGACGTCGGCACCACGAGCACGCCCTCGGGGACGGTCACCTTCGGCTCGAGCAGCAGTGGCAGCTTCAGCAGCACCACCTGCACCCTCGGCGCGAGCGGCACCTGCTCGGTGACCTACACCCCGGGTGTCGTCGGCGAGCACGTCATCACCGCGAGCTACGGCGGTGACGACACCCACGCCGCCAGCTCCGGCATGACGAGCGTCACGGCCACGCCGCGCACGACCATGACCATCGTGACCTGCGCGCCCACGAGCGTGCCGGTGAATAGCCCCACCACCTGCACCGCCACCGTCACCGACACCGCCACTGGCAGCACCAGCACCCCGACCGGCATGGTGCTGTTCGCTTCGAGCGGCGCCGGCACCTTCAGCGGCAACCCCTGCACCCTCTCCGGCAGCGGCGCCAGCTCCTCCTGCTCGGTGACCTACACCCCCACCGTGGTGGGCACCGGCGCACACCTGATCAGCGCCGACTACAGCGGTGATCTCAAGCACGCACCGAGCAGCGGGTCGACCTCAGTGACGGTGACCAAGCGCTCCACCTCGACGACGGTGAGCTGCGTGCCATCGTCGTTCGCGGCCGGCGGCAGCACGACCTGTACCGCAACGGTCCGGGACACGGACATCGGGACGAAGATCACGCCGACCGGGACGGTGACGTTCGGCACGAGTGACACCGGCACCTTCGTGCCACCGGCTTGCGACCTCATTCCGACTACGACACTCGGCGTCGCGAGCTGCTTCGCGGAGTACGGCTCGACGCACGCCGCCACGCAGACGATCACGGCGACGTACGGCGGGGACATCTCGCACTTCGGCAGCAGCGGTACGACCACGGTGACCGTCACGTCTGGCTCGCCGTTCCTGCTCACGCTCATGCCGCCGACGGAGACGCGGACGGTGAACACGCAGGGCTGCGTGACCGCGACGGTCACCGATGCCTTCAGCAACCCGACGCCCGGCATCAAAGTGGTCTTCACCGTGACGGGTGTGAACCACGCCGGCGGCACGGGGACGACTAACGCAGCAGGACAGGCCACCTTCTGCTACATCGGACGGCTCTTCGGCCCCGATGACATCAGAGCCTTCGCCGACACGAACGCGAACGGCTTCGAGGACGCGGGCGAGCCGCCCGGCACGGCGACGAAGGTATGGCTGCTGCCGGTCAGCAGCCCGCTGTGCGTCGTCGACTTCGCGACCTACGGCGGCCACATCACGGCCGACAACGGCGATCGGGCGAACTTCGGCGGCAACGCGCAGACGTCAGCTCTGCTGCAGGCCAGCGGGCAGGAGGAGTATCAGGACCAGGGACCGGTCCGGCCGATGACCGTGCATTCGATCAACGTCCTGGCAATGGTGTGCTCGATCACGACGTTTGGGGCCGCACAGATTTTCGGCGAAGCGACGATCGACGGGGCTGGGAAGTACGCGTATGTGATCGACGTCGAGGACCACGGCGAGCCTGGCTCGACTGACACGTACTGGATCATCCTCAGCAACGGATACAACTCCGGAAGGCACACCCTGGATGGAGGGAACGTCCAGATCCACTAGGTTTCGCGTCTGGTCGGTTAGCGTCGCGCGAGCCAGGAAATCGCGGAAACGACCAGCGGCCCTACGAACGCGACGAGCACGATGACCGCCACGACGCGTGGCAGGATCGGGCGTGCGGTGCTCTCGACGTCGCCGAGGATGTCCTTGGCCGCATCGATCTGCGCTTCGGGCACTAGAACCGCGAAACCGCCACGCCACACGGGGTCGACAAAGGGCGGCCACGGCGAGGTGTAGGACGTACGCACCGGGATCCCGGCCACGCGCAGCCGCGCCGCGGCTAGCTCGGCTTCGGTGATGGTGCCGCCGACGAACGCGACGCGTTCGCGCCCTATCGCATCTCCTCGATCAGCGGCGAGATATCGCGATGGAAGGTGTCCTGCTCCACGAGCGGCGTCTTGGCGTACTCCGGCATGCGCTCCGCCAGCCGCTCCTCGTACGTCGGCAGGTCGATCTTGTAGTAGATGCCGATCGGGATCGGCTCGACCTCGTAGGACTTGGCCACGGCCTGCGCCTTCTTGGCCACGACCTCCTCGAGGTTGGTCGGATCCTTGACCACGCCGTCGTAGCCCGATTCCTCGAGGCTGTACAGCCGCGACCGCTTCGTGGGTAGATCGTCGCCCTCGTACCACTCCTTGGTGTAGAGATCGTTGTACGTCGGGCAGGTCTGCAGCACGTCGACCAAGGCCGAACCCTTGTGCTCGATGGCCGCGGTGATGATCTTGGAGAGATTCTTCGGATCGAGGGCGTAGCCGCGCGCGATGAACGTGTAGCCCGAGGCGACCGCGAGACCGATCGGGTTGATGCCGTCCTGGATCGCTTTCTCCGCCATCGACTTCGTCTTCTTACCGATCGACATCGTCGGCGAGGACTGACCCTTCGTCAGTCCGTACACGCCGTTGTTGTGCACGATGTACGCGAAGTCGAGGTTGCGGCGACCGGTGTTCACGAAGTAGCCGGCGCCGATGCCATAGCCGTCGCCGTCCCCGCCGAGTGCCACGACGGTTACGCCGTTGTTCACCAGCCTGCCGCCGGTCGCGACGGTGAGGACGCGGCCGTGCAGCGTGTGGAAGCCATACGTCTTGAGGTAGTGCGGCGTCTTGCCGGAGCAACCGATGCCGGAGAAGACCGCGACCTTGTCGGGCTCGAGCTTCAGCTGCGCGAACGACATCTGCAGCGAGGAGAGGATGCCGAAATCTCCGCAGTTGTGAAGCGCGCCGACGTTCGTGACGTACGAGTGGGCGCCCTCAACCTCGAGGTTGTAGACCATGCCGTCATATTCAACTTCGTCGTTCCCGACCACCTCGATCAGCTGGTGTGCGTCGGTGTAACTCTCGGTTCCGAAGACCTGGGTCATCACCAGCCGCTCGCGGCCCTCGGGTGTGTGCCGCACACCGGCGAGCGCCGCTTCGGGAACGGGCGTTGCGACGAGATCTCCGATCCTGAGCTTTTCCGCTGCTATCCAGGTGGGCTTGGGATCTCTGACAGCGTCTCCTTCGCCACCTAGCGATGTCGGCCAGTTAGCTGACGTGATCGCGTAGACGGGGTGGTCCGGCGTCAGAAGGACCTCGCCGCGCTTCCACACGACGAGCCGACGCATCGGTGCCGGGTGTTGGTGAGACATCGTCTCGGTCACGACGTGGAATCGCCCATCATGCGCGAGCACGTTCTCGCCGACACACACATTTCGTATGTTCTTCAGACCATCCGCCGTCACGACGGGCGTATCGCCGCGGACGCATCCAGGACACCAGTCGTTGTGGTAATCGGACTTGTAGTCCTTGACTGTGAGCTTGATCGGTGCGGTCGCGGTCACGACAGCACCGCCGGCATATCGACGTCCATGCCTTGGGGACCCTCGGTCGCGATGCGTTGCGTGCCGCGCTGGCCGCCCATGACGCTCTTCAGGCCACGGACGACGTCCTCTTCGGAGAACGGCCGCCCGTCGTACTTCAGGATCCGATCGCTGATGTCGACGCCGGTCTCGGCCCGGATGACCTGTCCGAGCTGGCCCGAGTAGTTGTTCTCCACCAGGACGAGACGCTTCGCCTTCTTCAGCTGCCCCGTCACGGCCGCGACCGGGAACGGGCGCATCAGGCGGATCTGTATGAAGTTCACGCGCTTCCCGTCCTCGGACAAGCGATCGATCGCGTCGAGGATCGCGCCCTTGGTCGAGCCCCAGCCGACGACCGTCAGCTCAGCGTCCGCGGGTCCATAGATCCCGAACGCGAGGTCCTCCGCGATCTCGCGGCCAGCGAGCTCGAGCTTCTTGAAACGCTTCTCCACCATGGTCATGCGCATGCGCACACCCTCGGTGATGTGGCCGTCGGGGTCGTGCTCGTCGGTCGTGGCCCAGAACTGACCGCCCGGGAGACCTGGGCGGCTCCGCGGCGAGATGCCGCTGTCGGTGACCGCATAGCGCAGATAGCCGTTCTTCTTGCCGTTGGGCTCGTATCGCGCGCCGCGATCGATTTTCACGAACTCGGTCTCGAGCTGATCCATCGTCCAGAACGACGCGGCGAGGTACTTGTCGGTGAGCACGAGGATGGGCATCTGGTAGCGCTCGGCCCAGTTGAATGCCATCGCCGTCAGGCTGAAGCACTCCTGCATGTCACCGGCAGCAGCGACGATGTGGACGAAGTCGCCGTGGGTCGGATGCAGCGCGAACAGCAGGTCCGCCTGCTCCTGCCGCGTCGGCAGGCCCGTCGACGGACCGCCGCGCTGGTACATCACCAGCACCGGACCCGGCGCCTCGGTGATCGAGGCGAAGCCAATGCCTTCGACCATCAGCGTGAAGCCGGGGCCGCTCGTCGCGGTCGCTGAGCGCACGCCCATGTGCGCCGCGCCCACGGCCATGTTGATCGATGAGATCTCATCCTCACACTGCTGCACCAGCAGGCCGTACTGGCGCTGGTACTTCTCGAGATAGGTCGATTCGTCCGTCGCCGGAGAGATCGGGTAGTAGGTCTGGAAGGCGCATCCGGCCTTGAGCTTCGCCAGCGCGTGGACGTACGACCCGCGCGCCAGGATCCGCTGCTTTGGCTGCGAATGCGGCTGCAACTTGAACGCGAAGTCGTCCGCGAAGTTCGCCTTGATGTACTCGTAGCCGAGACGAGCGGCGCGCACGTTGAGCTCGCCGACCTCGGCGCGCTTGCCCTTGAACCCCTCGCGCACGACTTCGGCGACGCGATCGAACGGGAAGTCCGACAGCGCGAGCGACGCGCCGAGCCCGACGATGTTCTTCATGATCTCGTAGCGGCGGGCCTGCTCGCCCTTGCCCACCTCCTCGAGGGCCTTTCCGATCAGCTCGAGGTAGGGAAGCGGATACAAACGGATGTCGCCGCGCTTCGCTTTGATCTGCGCCTCAGCCACCGAGGAGTCGTAGATCACACCGCCGCCGCTGACGATCTCACCAAGATGGCCGGCGTGCGTCGGGAAGCGTCGGTGGTCGGCGTCGCCGAACAGCGTCTCCTCGTCCAGCGCGACCAGGATGTTCACGGCGTCGAGAGTCGATCGGACCTCATGCTCGGCAACGCGCACGCGGTAGTAGGAATGTTTGCCCATGATGTTGGAGTGGTATTCGATGTTCGCGTGCACGTGGAGACCGGCGCGGCTGCAGGCCTTGGCGAAGACCTCGGCCGCGGCGTTGATGCCGCTGCCCTGCGGGCCGCCGATCATCCAGGAGAGATGGTTCTTCAAGGTCCTCCGGCAGTTGAAACCGCGCGATTCCATCACGCGCAACTACTATGGTAGCCGCAAATGAGCCCCCCGAGCGGTGGATTCAGGATAGAAAAGGACACGCTCGGTGAGGTCCGTGTCCCGGCCGATGCGTTGTGGGGTCCGCGGACGCAGCGGGCCGTAGAAGCGTTCCGCATCAGTGGCTTGCGGCCGCATCCGGCGTTCGTTCGAGGCGTCGTCCTGATCAAGAAGGCGGCGGCGCTGGCCAATGCCGAAGCCGGCCGGCTCTCGGTGGAACGGCGCGATGCGATCGTACGCGCCTGCGACGAGATCCTCGCCGGCAAGCACGCCGAGCAATTTGTCATCGATCCGTTCCAGGCCGGCGCCGGCGTGTCGCACCACATGAACGTCAACGAGGTCATCGCGAATCTGGCGAACGAGATCGCCGGACACCCGCGCGGGTCGTACGCGCTGGTCACGCCCGAGGATCACGTCAACATGGGGCAGTCCACGAACGACGTCATTCCCACAGCGATCCGTCTCGCCTCGCTCGAGCTCTCGCGCCCGCTGGTCGTCGAGCTGGAGCACCTCGCGGCCGCGTTCGCGGCGAAGGCGAAGGAATTCTCGAACGTGGTCAAGCCCGGCCGCACGCACCTGCAAGACGCGGTGCCGATGACGCTGGGGCAGGAATTCGGTGGCTATGCCGGTGTGGTGCGCGACGCCGCCGGACGGATCGGGCACGCGCGCCGAGCGTCGCTCGCTCTCGGCATCGGCGGCACCGCGGCGGGAACGGGGCTGAACGCGGACCCCAAGCTGCGCGACCGGATCATCGGCTACCTCCACGAATGGACCGGCGAGCACTTGCAGGGCGCGAGAGACCTCTTTACCGCAATGCAGAGCATGGCGCCGGCGGTCGAGCTGTCGGGCGCGCTTCGCGGAGCGGCGATCGAGCTGTCGAAGATCGCCAACGACCTGCGCATCCTGGTGTCCGGTCCGCGGACCGGCTTCGGCGAGATCTATCTCCCGGTGATCCAGCCCGGGTCCTCGATCATGCCCGGCAAGGTCAATCCGGTGATGCCGGAGATGCTCGACATGGTCTGCTATCAGGTCATCGGGAACGACGAGGCCGTGGCGTGGTCGGCGCAAGCGGGCCAGCTCGAGCTCAACGTGATGATGCCGGAGATCGCGTTCGCGCTGTGCTTCTCGCTGGAGATCCTCACGAGTGCGATCCGCACCTTTCGCGAGCGCTGCGTCGTTGGCATCACCGCGGACGCCGAGCGCGCGAAGTGGTGGATCGAGCAATCGCCGCCGCTTCTGGTCACCGCGCTGTCGCCGCACATCGGCTACGCGAAGGCCGCCGATCTGGCGAAGCGAGCGCTCGAGGAGCGCAAGACGCTGCTCGAGGTCGCGCTCGACGAGAAAGTGATGCCGGAGGCGGACCTGCGGCGCATCCTCGACCCGTTGCCGATGACGAAGGGGGGCGTCCAGGAGTGAGCGGTCACTAAGGCTGAGCTCGCGCGACTCCTCGGGCGCGGTCGGGTCTTCGATCTCTCGCAGCCCCTGCACGCAAGGATGCCGCAACGCGCGACCCATCCGAAGTACCAATTCACGCCGGTACGTCGGCACGGCGACGTCGTCCGCGACAGCGGCGTCTCCACGGCCAACGAGATGGTGGTGCTGTGTGGCCACAGCGGCACGCATCTCGACGCGCTCGGCCATGCCTCGGTGCGTGGGCGGCTTCACGGTGGGAAGAAGGCCGCCGAGGTCGAATCGCACGACGGCCTGTCCATCCTCGACGCCGGCTCCGTCGCTCCGATCGTCGCGCGGTTCGTCCTGTTCGACATCGCGCTCGAGACGGGCGGACCGCCGCTTCCCGCGGCGCACGCGATCACCGCCGAATATCTCGCGACCGTCGGACGCCAGACCGGTGTCGAGCCGACGCGCGGCGACGTGGCCCTGGTGCGCACCGGGTGGGGCGCGCTGTGGGCCGACCCATCGCGCTACCAGGGCGAGCAGGGTGGCATCGCCGGGATCGACGTCAGCGCCGCGCAATGGCTCGCCGCGCGCGGCGTCGTGGCCATCGGTGTCGACAACATGACCGTCGAGGTCGAGCCGCCGGACGCCAGCGGTCTGCCCGTCCACGCCTACTGCCTTGTCGACCAGGGCATCCATCTCGTGGAGAACCTGTTCCTCGAGGAGCTGTCGCGACGAGAGGCGCGCGAGGGCTTGCTGGTGCTCGCGCCGCTCCGCCTCACCGGGGCAACCGGCGCCCCGGTCCGCCCCGTCGCGATCGGGTGAGGAACGCCGAGGGCGGCCACGCGTTCAACGCATCGGTGCTTCGCCTCATTGCGATCGTGGCGCTGATCGTCGCCTGCATTCCGCCCCAAGCCACGCCCACCACACGGACGTCCCCGAGGGCATCGCTGGAGACCGCGACCGCGGGGCCGCCGACCGCGACGCCAACGCCGACGAGCACGGCGACGCCAGGCGCCAGCCCCTCCATCGTCGGCAGCTTGGACCGCGTCGATGTCGACGGTGACGGCAAGATGGATACGGTCACCCTCGAGACGGCTTGGTCCGAAGCATCGCCGGGCAACACCGACTCGACGGTGAAGGCCGCGCTGGCGA
>VBHP01000059.1 GCA_005881435.1 Chloroflexota bacterium
GCGTGGCGCGGCCAACGCGACGCTCGGGACCGAGGCGCTGCGACCGGCGATGCTCATCGAGAAGGCCCACGCGGTGCTGCTGACCGGAGGGAGCGCCTTCGGCCTCGCCGCCGCCGATGGCATCCTGCGTTACCTCGAAGAACGCGGCATCGGGTTTGCGATCGGTCCGGTGCGCGTGCCGATCGTCAGCGGCGCGGTCATCTTCGATCTGCTCGCCGGCGATCCGAAGGCGCGGCCGAACAGCGACGCGGGCTATGCCGCCTGCGCGGCGGCGACCACTCGACCCGAGATCGGTGCGGTGGGCGCGGGGACGGGCGCGACCGTAGCGAAGGGCGGCGACATGAGCGAGACGCGGCCCGGAGGCGTGGGGATCGCGAGCGCGCGCGCCGATCGCGCCGTCGTCGCCGCGGTGATGGTCGCGAACAGTGTCGGTGGCATCTGGGACGACGACGCACATCAATGGGTGGCGCCGCTGACGCGCTGGGATCGCTCCTCGCATCTCCTCCCCGGCACGAACACCACAATCGGCGCCGTCGTCACCGATGCGAGGCTGACCAAGGATCAGGCGAACCGCGTCGCGACCGTGGCGCACGATGGCCTCGCGCGCGCCGTGCGGCCGGCGCACACGATGTACGACGGCGACACGATTTTCTGCCTCGCCACTGGCGCGGTGGAGGCGCCGTACGACGCGGTCGAAGCGGTCGCCGCGGATGTCGTGGCGCGCGCGATCGCAGCCGGCGTGCGCGCCGCCCAACGATGACGATCGAGGACAAGGTCGTCGTCGAGGTCGAGGCGCTGCGTGACGAGCTCGTCCATCTCACGGCGCGGCTCGTGCGCGTCCCGACCGTGAATCCGCCCGGCGAGCATTACGTCCACGCCATCCACATGCTGAGCGAAGAGCTGCGCCGTCACGGCTACGCCATTGAACACGTGGCACCGCGCGGCGCCGCGCGCGAGCACCCACGCGTGAACGTGATCGCGCGGAAGGACGGAACGAGCCCGCGGCCGACGCTGCATTTCAACGGGCACATCGACGTCGTTCCGGCGGGCGAGGGCTGGGACCGCGACCCGTTTTCCGGCGCGGTGGCAGACGGCAGGGTCTGGGGTCGCGGATCCAGCGATCAGAAAGCCGGGATCGCGGCGTCGATCTTCGCGATCGAGGCGATCCGCCGCGCCGGCGTCCGTTTGCGGGGCAGCGTCGAGCAGAGCGTGACGGTCGATGAGGAGAGCGGCGGCTTGGCGGGGATGGCCGAGCTCTGCGAGCAGGGACGCATCTCGCGCGAGCGCACGGACTTCGTCGTCATCACCGAACCGCTTGGCGTCGATCGCGTTTGTCTCGGTCACCGCGGTGTGTACTGGTTCGAAGTCGTGGCTCATGGCCGGACCGCGCACGGCAGCATGCCCACGCTCGGGCGGAACGCCGCGAACGCGATGGCGCGCTTCATCGCGCGCGTGCAGGGCGAGCTCGCTCCGCGGCTGGCCTCGCGGCGAACGGCGGTGCCGGTAGAACCCGCGTCGGCCCGAAGTCCGAGCATCAACCTGAATTCGCTGCACGCCGGACAGTCCGTCGATGACGAGCAGACGCCGTGCGTGCCGGATCGGGCCGTGGCGGTCTTTGACCGGCGCTTCATCCAGGAGGAATCGCTGGATGACGTTCGCGCCGAGATCGCGTCGCTGCTCGATCGGCAGCGCGGCGAGGACGGCGACATCCGCTGGGAGGTGCGGGAGCGCATGACCGTGGAGCCCGTCGCGACACCACGCGAGGCGCGCGTCGTGGGCGCGCTCGGCGCCGCGATCCAGGCTGTACGCCGACAGCCCGCGACGCTCATCGCGAGTCCGGGTACGTACGACCAGAAGCACGTCGTGCGCATCGCCGGCGTCGAGGAATGCGTCGCCTACGGACCGGGCGTGCTCGAGACGGCGCATCAGCCGAACGAATACGTCGAGATCGCGGACCTCGTCGATGCGACCAAGGTCATGGCGCTTGCGACAATGGCGCTCGTCGGCGCCGACTGATCGATTAGAAGCTCAGCACCTTTTCCGATTCCAGGGTCAGCCGCACGTAGTCCGGCGGAGTGATGAACTTCGCGTTCGTCCCGAGGTGTTCTTGCGAGACCCCACGGGCCTCGGCGCAACCCTTTCAGACGTAGAAGGGGACACCCTTCGCAATGAGTCCTTCGAGCAGAACCTTCAACGGTGGTACGCCGACACCTCGCACGGTCTCGCCCACGTCTGGCCGGAGCAACTCAGTGGCGTCGCCGGCGAACGCCACGCCGCACTCCGTGCCGGTCGCACTGGCGCCATTGAGTGCGATGTGGAAAGGGATGCTCGCTCGGGTCGGGTCCTCGCGCCCGACGGTGGTGGAAATGAAGAGCTTCGGCACGCGCTCACCTCACTTGTCGAATGGGCGAGGTCGACCAAGCGGCCGCTCCGCCCTGCGCAGGCAGTCTCTCGCTGGCGTGGTCGCGCGGCAATCCCAGCCCCGAGCCTCCCGAATCCTCCGCGGCCGGAGTAGGATTCGCGGCCGCTGTCCGTGAGTTCGGGGGAGGTGTGGTATGACACGGGAACGCACGATCACGTTGGTTTTCGCGCTTGTTGCGACGCTCGGCGCCGTTCCGGCAACGGTCGCCGCGTCGACCCGATCGAGTCCGGCTACCGTCGCGGTCTTCGCCACCGGGTTCGACAACCCGCGTGGCCTGACCTTTGGCCCCGACGGCAACTTGTACGTCGCCGAGGGTGGGCGCGGCGGATCGATGATGACGACTGCGGCTCAGTGTGAGCAGGTGCCGGCGCCGGTCGGTCCGTACAGCGGCGGATTCACGGCGCGGATCTCGAGGGTGAGCGCGAGCGGCGTCCGCAGCACAATTGCGAGTGGCCTTCCATCGAGCCAGACGAGTCCCGCACTTGGCAGTCTCGTGAGCGGTGTGGCCGACGTCCAGTTCATCGGCAACACCCTGTACGCCCTTTTGGCGGGAGCGGGCTGCTCGCATGGCCTCGCCGGAACTGTGAACGGCATCATCCGGGTCAATGCGAACGGCACGGCGACGCTCGTGGCGGATCTCAGCACATTCATTCAGAACCATCCTGTCGCGCATCCGAATGCCGGCGACTTCGAACCGGACGGAACCTGGTACAGCATGGTCGCCGTCCGCGGCGACCTGTACGCGGTAGAGCCGAACCACGGCGAGGTCGATCGGGTCAGCACTAGTGGCTCTATCTCGCGACTCGTCGACGTTTCCGCCAGCCAGGGGCACGCGGTGCCGACCGCGATCGCATATCACGGCAATTTCTTCGTAGGCAATCTTGGGACGTTCCCGATCGTGGCCGGAACGGAAAAGGTCTGGAAGCTCAACCCCGGCGGCCACCTCAAGACATGGGCCTCGGGATTGACGGCCGTGCTCGGCCTAGCATTCGATCGCGAGGGTCGTCTCTACGTCCTCGAGAACACGACCTGTGCCGTCCCGTGTTTCCCGACGCCGAACGCCGGCAAGGTCTTGCGAGTCGACAGGAATGGCAACGTTGAAACAATCGCATCGGGTCTAATGCTTCCGACCGCGATGACCTTCGGTCCCGATGGCAATATTTACGTGTCGACGTTCGGTTTCGGTGGGCCGCCTGGGGCGGGGAGCATCACCAAGATCACGCTCAGCGACTGAGTTCAAGCACACGTGCGGCGCGCAGCCAATTGGTGCGCGCCGCACGTGAAGGTTTTCGCTAGAATCTCGAAGGTCACCGGGGTTCGTAGCTCAGCTGGTTAGAGCACTTGCTTGACATGCAAGAGGTCCCGCGTTCGAGTCGCGGCGAACCCACAGATCCAATACTGGTGCGGGATCGTCGACTTCTTTCCGGCGCGGACGCATAGCAAGCGCTCGGGGCCGCCGCCGATGCGCGCCACGATCGCGGCGGCGGGATGCTTCCGAAAAGGACGCGCCGTGCCAGCGAGCACAAGGACCCCCGCCGCGACGACCCTCGAGAGCCTCGTCCCCCCGTACCGCCTTCCCCTCCGCGCCGCGGCTCGCGCATTCGTCGCGCAGACGGCGGTCGCGCTGCAGCCCTACCTTCGCCTCCGCGCCGCGCACGCCCACGTCGAACGGCCGAGTTCTGGCTCGCGCGCGACGCGCGCTCACGGCCGACGACGTCGCGCAGATGCTCCGCGAGCGCGGCACAACACCCTCCGGAACGGCGGCGATCCCGCGATCGGACACCAACCAGACGGGCATCATCCTGTTCGAGTGCGTTGGCGGCGACACGTGGAACCCGACGCGATCCGGATCGGGGTCGATTAGCCCGACCTCTCCGCGACTCTTGTTCGAGCGCGGGGCGGGGTAATCCCGCCCCACTCTCTTTCCCATCCATCGACGTCGAACTCCGGCGCGCTCATCGTCCACGACGAAGCCGACATCGTGGCGAGGTTTGTGACGGCGTACACCGACCAGCCGAGTGATTCTTTGGGTGCGCAGACGAGCACGTCGAATTTGCAGATTCGGCGTAAGCATTTCTAGTGCGGTTCACGCCGCCCAGATCTCCCGGAGCTAAACGAGCCATCCGGAAATGCCGTAACCAGCAAGCGGCCAGCCCCGGAGAGGGCCTGCGGAGCATCGTCTTGGTTGCGCCAAGGATCGCGCGGCGCGGTGAGCACCCCCGCCGGGCAACATCGAGATGCCGCCCGGTAGGCCGGCGATCCCGTCGCACCAACCTCGTCCCACTGCGGGTCGACTGCGCTTGGCACAATTCTCCGATCGTCGATTGAGGTCTCGTTGACCAAGGCCTTGTTCGTCGAGCCCACGCCGATGCAGACGCACGTGGTGTCGTGGTCGTATTGACCGATGCGGGCGTGGCCCGCCTGACGGAGGCGGCGCCGGTCCACCTGCGTGGGGTATCCGATTTCTTTGTGGCGCGACTCAACGAAAAAGAGCTGGCTGTCCTCAAGAGGGCCATGGATAAGGTCGCGAAGCTGGTGAATCGGCCCCATGCAGTTCTTCTGCGGATAGACAGGCGTGACACGCGGCATGCGGTTGGGAACGCCTGCGCAGGCACTAATCAGGCACCAGGGTCTGCGTGTCGCCAAGGTGCTCGCCTAATCAATTCGTCAGAAGGTGCGCCGGCTTGAGGTCGATGCGCTCGATTGCGCCAAGGGCGGCCGCCCACGGCATAGGGCCAATGCAACGCGTCCGCGAAAAGCTGCGTCACGGGGTGTGGCTCGCCTGCGGCGGGAGGCTCGCCGACGGCGTGTGCGTGCCGCTGCGTCCGGGCCCAGCGCTCGCCGCACCTGGCGTGTTGGCCGCGGAGGGTAGCGGCGACGCGGCCGCTCCGGGCGTCGCGCGCGCAGGTGTGGCCGCGACGAGCGTGGGCAGCGGGACCGGCGTGGCACTCGCGGCAGATGGCCGAATCGTCCTCGCGGTCGGTCGCGCGACGGCCGGAAGCAGCGCGCCCTGCTGGCTCTGCGCCGCGTTGAGCTGTCCCGAGATCGTCGGCGCGTTCGCGGCGGTCGCGAGTGCGATGAACACGCCGACCGCGGCGATGGCCGCCGGAACGGTGCTCCAGCCCACGATTCGACGGCCGGAGCTCGGATCGCGCGCGCGCCGGTGGTACGTCGGGCGGGTATCGACCGCTTCCGCGCGCACCGCGGCGAGGCTCGTCAAGAATGCGCTCCCGTAGAGGAAGCCCTGCCAGCAACACAGCCCGGCGAGGGTGAGGGCGCCGGGCGAGACGCCACGGGCGAGCGCCCCGATCGCCGCGGAGAGGCAGGCGGCCGCGATCGCCGTCTCCCACCGCGCGGCGTGCAGCGCGCGGACCAGCGTCCCCCGCGAGCGCGTCTTGCTCGTGCGCAGAAACACACCGTCGGATCGCAGCACCGCCGCCAGGGCGGCCTGCGTCACGACGAAGCTCAAGCTGAACATGCTCACGGCGGCGCCGAGCGCGTCTCGCACCGACAGTCGCAGCACCGTGCGCAGGACCCACACGAACCGGCCGAGCCCGAGCACGAGAAAGAGGGTCGGGAAGATGAGCATCGCCTCCGTCAGCGGGCGCGCCGGGAGACCGTCCGCGATCGCATCGGCGAGGCCGCTGAAGATGAGAAAGGCGGCAAAACCGATCTGGAGTGGCTCACCGAACCAGAGCAGCCCCGCGGCGAGATACCAGAGGCGCTGCACCGGCGTGAGCCGATCCGACTCTGGGTGCGGCAAGAACGGAACGAGCGAGCGCCAGTGCTTGCGCAAGATCTGGACGCCGCCGAACGCCCACCGGAAGCGCTGCTTCTTGTACGAATCGAAGTCGAACGGCATGAGGCCGCGGCCGTACGTGCGGTCCACGTAGAGCGAGCGATAGCCGCGCTGAAGCAGCCGCAGGCTGGCCTCGGCATCCTCGGTGATGCACCACTCGTCCCAGCCGCCGATGTCCTCGAGCGCGCCGCGGCGGATGAGGCCCATCGTTCCGCCGAAGATCGGCGCGTTGTACTCGTTGCGCACCGTCATCGACACCGCGAAGAAGTAGGCGTACGCGTGGAGGCAGTCGGTGAGGTAGCGGTTGCCTTCGAACTCGCGGTAGTCCTGCGGCGTCTGCACGAACGCGAGCGCGGGATCGCGGAAGTGCGGGACGGTCTCGCGCAGGAACGCCGGGTCGACGACGTAGTCCGCGTCGATGATGGCGATGATCTCGGCGCGCGGATCGGTGTGCCGGAGCGCGAAGTTGCACGCGCCGGCCTTGTACCCCGCGAGTGGATCGACGTGGAAGAAGCGGAAACGCGAACCGAGCTCCGTGCAGCGCCGCTCGACGGGCTGCCACAGCGCGGGGTCCTTCGTGTTGTTGTCGACCACGAGGACCTCGAACGACGGGTACTCGAGACGCGAGAGTGCCTCGAGCGTCTCGAGCATCAGCTCCGGCGGCTCGCTGTACGACGGTACGTGAATCGAGACGAACGGCGTGAACGAGGGATCGAGCGCCGGCGCGACGATGACGCGGCGGGACCAGCGCGAGCGGGAGAGACGATCGAGCGCTTCGAACGCATAGAGGAGGACGAGTGCCCAGGCGAACAGCTCCAGCAGCAGCAGCGCAGCGGACAGGAGGGCCGCGAGGAGATCGAGGCCACTCAAGAATGTGAGGACCGCGGCATAGACGAGGTAGAGCGCCGCGGTCGCGCCGAGGTAGGTCATCGCCGCGCGACCCGGCAGCGTCCAGGCGCGGCAGAGGAACGCCGCGACGATGGCGATCGACCCGTAGATGACGAGCGCGCCGTCGGACGCGCCGTCGAGGGTGAGCGCGAGGATCGCGACGAGGTTCGCGAGCAAGAACGCCACGGTGGTCCTGGGGCCCCGGAGCGAACGGCGCGGACCGAGCAGCGCCAGCGTGACAAAGTTCGTCACGAAGCCGAGCGCGGCGATTCCGAGCAGCTGCGTCATTGTCGTTCCTTATTCACCACGGTCCATGCCTCCTTTGAAACGCTCGGGCGCACGCCGACGTTCGCCGCGTGAGCGAGATCGAGTGGCGACCCTGACGTGTCGTTCGCGTCTCGATCACGCTCTCGCCGTTTCGGCTGACCCGCGTCTGTCGCCATCTCGGCGGCGGGGAACGTGACCGCAGCTTTCGGCCGATGAATGTGATCCGCATGCCGAGGGTACGATCGCCCGAGAGGACGTCCGGTTCCTGCCTTCGTTTCGCGGACGAACGTCCGTTTTCCGATTGAGTAGAGCGCCGCCGGATGATCGGCAACTCGCGGGGTGAGCGTCTCAGCGGCGGGACCGCTAGATCCTCGTCGCGGCCCTTGACATTCCCTACCGCCG
>VBHP01000060.1 GCA_005881435.1 Chloroflexota bacterium
CGCTCGACTCGTACTTCTCGCAGCTCGCGCAGTACAACATGGTCATCACGACCGCGAAGCCGAAGTAGCTCGCGGATCAGTAGCTTGACGAAGAAGTGCCGGGTCCCTATAGGGACCCGGCACTCGTCTTTCCAGGCCGGCTAGTATCGTTAGCCAAGTAATGGTGGGCATGTGCTGAAGTACACGATCCGCCGGCTCCTCCTTCTGATACCGACGCTGTTTGTGGTGCTTCTGGTGACTTTCGCTTTGGCGCACGCCGCGCCAGGCGGTCCGTGGGACAAGGACGAAAGCAAGAAACAGACGCAGAGCATCATCAACAACCTCAACGCGAAATACGGTCTGGACAAGCCGCTCCCGGAGCAGTTCGGGCTCTACGTCTGGAACGCGATGCACGGCGACTTCGGCGTTTCGCTCACGTACCGCGATCGGCTGGTCACCGACATCATCGGCGACGCCTGGCCGATCAGCGCACGTCTCGGCGTGCAGGCGATCCTCCTCGCGGTCGCGATCTCTATACCGCTCGGCGTCATCAGCGCGCTGAAGCAGAACACGCTGGTCGACAGCGGCTCACTCTTATTCGCGACGGCCGGAACATCGATCCCTTCATTCGTGCTCGCCATCTTTGCCATCTATATCTTCTCGGTGAACTTACGGTGGTTTCCCGCGTCAGGATGGGCCGGCGGCGACCTCTCGCACCTGGTCATGCCGACGGTGCTGCTGGCCATCGGCTCGTCGGCGTTCCTCACGCGCATCACTCGCGCGTCGATGCTCGAAGCCATCCGCCAGGACTACGTCAGGACCGCGCGCGCGAAGGGTCTGAAAGAGCAGGTTGTGGTCGTGACCCACGTCCTGCGGAACGCCTTGATCCCGGTCGTGACCGTCCTCGGCCCGGCCACCGCCTTCGTCATCACCGGAACGTTCTTCATCGAGTACATCTTCTCGATCCCGGGGCTGGGTCGATTCTTCATCAACTCGATCCTGGCGCGCGACTACCCCATGATCCTCGCGATCTACCTGTTGTTCGCCCTCGTCATCAGCGTCGCCAATCTCACGGTCGACCTGGCCTACGGTCTGCTCGATCCACGCATCAAGGTGTCGCGCTAATGGCCACGATCACCGCCTCCCAGCAGCGCGCCCTGGACATGAATGTCATCACCCGCAAGCAGCGCAGCCTGTGGATGGACGCTGCGGATCGGCTCCGCCGGAACAAGGCCGCGATGGCCGGACTCTTCGTGATCCTTGGCTTCGCCCTGGTGGCGATCTTCGCCGACCTCCGAGTCGGACCGCTCCACATCCAGCTCGCCCCATACGATCCGACCTGCTACTTCTACCTTAACGGCCACACCGCCTGCGGCGGCGATGTGGTCGGCGCGCGGAGCGGTCCTCCGACCGCCAATCCATTCTGGGGAGCGAACGCCGATCCGCGCTTCCTCCTCGGCACCGATCAGATCGGGCGCGACATCCTCTCGCGGCTGATGTTCAGCGCTCGCATCTCCATGGTCATCGGATTCGTTCCGGTCGTGCTGTACTTCCTCATCGGCGGCACCATCGGTCTGGCGGCCGGGTATTACGGCGGCTGGATCGACAATCTGCTGATGCGCTTCACCGACATCGTCTATGCCTTCCCGGACTTGCTGCTCCTGATCATCATCATGGCCACGATCCGCAACACTTGGATCGGCGACATCATGGGCGGTCTGTTCCTGATGTTCATTGCGCTCTCGATCGTCAACTGGGTCGGTATGGCGAGGCTGGTCCGCGGCCAGGTGCTGTCACTCCGGGAAAAGGAGTTCGTCGAGGCGGCGCGATCGATCGGCGCCGGGCCCGTGCGCATCATGACCCGCCATCTGCTGCCGAACTCGCTCGCTCCGGTCATCGTCTCGATGGCCTTCAGCGTGCCGCTGGCGATTTTCGCCGAAGCGTCTCTGTCGTTCCTCGGGATCGGCATCAAGCCGCCGACACCGTCGTGGGGCGTGATGATCAATGAGGGCTTCGTGGTCTTCACCGGAACGCCGAGCATGGTGTTGCTCCCCGCGGCCTGCATCGCGCTCGTCATGCTGGCCTTCACCTTCCTCGGTGACGGCCTGCGCGACGCGCTCGACCCGCGGATGAAGCTCTAGCCGCGGTCTTCGTGGGGAGGGGACGCGTCGATGTCGGCAAACCTTCTTGAAGTCAAGGCGCTGAAGACGCAGTTCTTCACGCGCGACGGCGTGGTCCACGCGGTCGATGACGTTTCGTTCGAGCTCGCCGTCGGCGAGACGCTTGGGATCGTCGGCGAGTCGGGCTGCGGAAAATCGGTCACGGCGCTGTCGCTGATGCGCCTGATCCCGAACCCGCCGGGCCGGATCGTGAACGGCACGATCCTCTTCGAGGGCCAGGACGTCATGAAGCTGGACGACGATGACGTGCGTGCGCTGCGGGGCCGGAAGATCGCGATGATCTTCCAGGACCCGATGACCTCGCTGAACCCGGTGCTCACGATCAGCCGGCAGATCAGCGAGGCGTTGGAGCTGCACCTCAAGATGGACCGCGCCGAATCCCGGAAGCGGACGATCGAGCTGCTCGAGCTCGTCGGTATTCCCTCGGCCAAGAAACGGTTGGACGATTACCCGCACCAGTTCTCGGGCGGCATGCGGCAGCGCGTGATGATCGCGATGGCGCTGTCCTGCAATCCGAAGCTGATCCTCGCCGACGAGCCGACCACCGCGCTCGACGTGACCATCCAGGCGCAGATCCTTCAGATCCTCAAGGACCTGAGCCAGGAGTTCCGCACCGCCTTCATCCTCATCACCCACGACCTGGGTGTGGTCGCGGGCATGACCCAGCGCATCCACGTCATGTATGGCGGCGAGATCGTGGAGAAGGCCGATACCTTCGAGCTCTTCGACAATCCCAAGCACCCGTACACCTGGGGTCTCTTGAAGTCGATCCCTCGACTCGACGAGCAGCGTCGCGAAAAGCTGCAGCCCATCGAAGGCCTTCCGCCCGACCTCATCGCGCCGCCTCCCGGTTGTCGCTTCGAGCCGCGGTGCACGTACAAGCGGGACCGGTGCTCGGCCGAGCATCCGGGGCTGCGGCAGGCGCTGAATGCCAAAGATGGCCATGAGACCCGTTGCTTTGGCACGCAGCCCGGCGCGATGAACGGCTGGCTGGCGCAGACCGACTGGCGTCGCGAGATCGGTTCGATCGAAGTGCTCGAGCAGGTCAAGCAGCAGGTCGCGGAACTTCCGCCTGAGGCCGTTCGGGCCGCGACGAGCGACGTGCCGCCACCGCCGGCGGCGGAGCGCTAGTAGGTAATGGCAGCGAGTACCTTCCAGGAGACGACCAGCACGGCGACCGCCGGCAGCGGAAGGAACCTCGTCGTCGTCGACAACCTGGTGATGCACTTCCCGCTGACGCAGGGAATCATCTTCCAGCGTCAGGTCGGCGCCGTCCGCGCCGTCGACGGCATCTCGTTCTTCGTCGAAAAGGGCGAAACGCTCGGCCTGGTAGGCGAGTCGGGTTGCGGCAAGTCGACGACGGGCAGGGCCTTGCTGCAGCTCTATGAACCCACCGGCGGATCGGTGCGTTTCGACGGCACGGAGCTGACGACGCTGAAGGGCGAAAGCCTTCGCAAGATGCGTCGCCGGATGCAGATGATCTTCCAGGACCCCTACGCCAGCCTGAACCCGCGCATGACCGTGGGCGACATCATCGGCGAGCCGATCGAGGTCCATCACCTCGCCGCCGGACGGAAGAAGCAGGACCGGGTGCAGGAGCTGTTGAAGGTCGTGGGCCTGAACCCGTACTTCACCAACCGCTATCCCCACGAGTTCTCCGGCGGGCAACGCCAGCGTATCGGCGTCGCCCGAGCGCTCGCGGTCGAGCCCGACTTCATCGTCTGCGACGAGCCGATCTCGGCACTGGACGTCTCGATCCGCGCGCAGATCGTCAATCTCCTCGAGGAGCTGCAGGGCAAGTTCAACCTGACCTACCTCTTCATCGCCCACGATCTCTCGGTCGTTCGCCACATCTCTGACCGTGTCGCGGTGATGTATCTGGGCAAGATCGTCGAGCTCGCCGACCGCAAGGAGCTGTACGACCACCCGCTCCATCCGTACACCCAGGCGCTGCTCTCGGCGGTGCCGATCCCGGACCCCAAGATCGAGGCCAAGCGACGACGAATCATCCTCACCGGCGACGTGCCCAGCCCGGTGAACCCACCCTCGGGCTGCCGCTTCCACACCCGCTGCTGGAAGGCGCAGAAGATCTGCTCCGAGGTCGACCCCGAGTTCATCGAGCACTCGGCGCGGCACTGGGCCGCCTGTCACTTCCCCGGCTAGTCCTCGTCAGCCGAGACACCGCCGTGTCCGACGCGCGCGCGGTGTAGGCTTCGGCGCCATCCAGAACACCTCCGCCGCCGTATGAACGGAGGGCCGGAGAAGCCGGTACCCAGACAACAAAGGCCGTCCAGGAGGGGGACCCAGATGGGCTCATTCCGCAGCTACTACGCCGGCGTCAAGTTTCTCGCAGTTTTCGCCCTGCTCGCGCTCGTAATCGGCGCTTGCAGCCCAAGCGCCGCTCCGCAGACCAGCGCGGGAACACCGGTCGCGGGGGGACGGGTCATCGTCGGCTCCTTTGCCGACGCGAAGGTCTTGAATCCGATCCTCAACAATGATGTCCCCTCGCAGGACGTCCTCAATAGGCTTTACGAGAGCCTGGTTCAGACCGACACCAAGACCGGACAGCCGATGCCGCGGCTGGCGGAGAAGTTCGACGCCTCGCCCGATGGCAAGACGTTCACCTTCACGCTTCGCGACGGGCTGGTCTGGAGCGACGGCACGCCGTTCAGCGGAGACGACTTCAAGTTCACGGTCCAGGCCACCATGCGCAGCAAGGCGACCACGCGCAAGAGCAACTTCCAGGACATCGTCGGCGCGACCGACTACGGCTCCGGCAAGGCGACCGACATCGCCGGTATCGTCATCAACGGCAAGACCATCACGGTCAACTTCGCCAAGGCCTCGTGCCCGGCGCTTGTGAACATGGGCACGTTCCGCATCCTCCCCAAGAGCGTCTTCGGCAAGTATTTGGACGCGAACGATGCGACCAAGAACCTCGACAACGCTCCCGAGAACACCTCACCTCCGCCTGTGGCCATGGGCGCCTTCGTGTTCAAGGAGTGGAAGCCCAACGATCACATCACCCTCGTCCGAAATGACAAGTTCTTCCTGGGCAAGCCGCTTCTGGACGAGTGGGTCTACAAGATCGTCCCGGACGGGAACGCGTTGGCGGCGGCGGAAAAGACCGGCGAGGTCGACTACGTCACTGTCGAGCCTCCGTATCTCGAGGATCTGAAGAAGCAATCCAACCTGAGCTTCTTCTCCTACCTCAGTCCCGGTTATACGTTCATCGGTTGGAACGAGCTGCACTCGGGGAACGAGTTCTTCCAGGACAAGAACGTCCGCCAGGCGCTGACGTACGGTCTGGACATGCAGCAGGTCATCGACAAGATCTACCTCGGCGAGGGCAAGAAGATGGTGGCCCACACGCCACCGATCTCGTGGGCCTATAACGCCGCTGGCTTGAACACCTACAACTTCGACGCCGCGAAGGCCGAGCAGCTCATCCAGGCTTCTGGTTACACGAAGGGTGCCGACGGCATCTATCAGAAGGGTGGACAGAAGCTCGAATTCGACCTGTGGACGCACCCGGACAATCCGACGCGCGTGACACTGCAGCAGGTCGCGGTCGAGCAGTACAAGAAGATCGGCGTGAATGCGATCCCGAAGCAGGAGGCCTTCCCCGCACTCGTGGACCGTCTGACCAAATCAAAGGATGCGAAATACGGCGACCAGGGCGGTCACGACTTCGGTGCGGTCATCATCGGGTGGTCGCTCACCGATGATCCGGATGCCTATTCGATCTGGCACTCGAGCCAGGCGGCCGGTGGCCTCGACTTCATCGGTTATAAGAACCCGGCGGTGGACAAGGCCCTTGAAGACGGGCGCACGCTGTGCGGCACCGACCAGCGGAAGGCCGCTTACCAGAACTTCGACAAGCAGCTGAATGACGACCAGCCATACAACTTCGGCTTCGCCGGTAATACGCTGCTGTTCGTCAACAAGCGGGTGCAGGGTCTCGCCCCGGGTTCGTTCGGACTCCGTGGCTTCACCGACCTCCAGAAGTGGTGGATCCAGCAGTAGCGAACTAGCGCGACGGTGGCCGCCGGAAGACCGGCGGCCAGCTCGCGCGCAGACGAGGAGACATGGGTCGATTCATCCTCCGCCGCCTGCTGCAGGGGATCCCGACCCTGTTCGGGGTCACGCTCATCTCGTTCGCGCTGTGGCGCTTTTCGCCGGGCGATCCGGTCTCGCGCCTCGTGTTCGGCGCCCAAAACGTCACGGCCGAGGAGATCGCCGCGCTGCGCCATTTCTATGGACTGGATCAGTCGTTGCCCGAGCAGTATCTCTCGTGGCTTGGCCGGATCGCCCATCTCGATTTCGGCCAGTCGTTCCTCTACCACCGGCCGGTGACGGACATGATCATGAGCGCGCTGCCGAACACGCTGCAGCTCGCGCTGGTCTCTCTCACGATCGCCCTTGTCATCGGGATTCCCCTCGGCGTGATCGCGGCGCGCAGCCGCGGCTCGTTCATCGATCAGGTCGTCCGCGTCTTCGGCGTCGCCGGCCACGCCATACCGAGCTTCTGGTTCGGCTACCTCTTCATCCTTGTGTTCGCCGTGCAGTTCGGCCTGTTCCCAGTCGGCGGAATGCTCACGATCGGCAAGAGCGAATTGGATGTGGCCGACCGGCTGCGACACCTCGTCGGCCCCGCCATCGCACTAAGCCTGGCCGGCATCGCCAACTACTCGCGGCTCATGCGCACCGAGACCCTGGACATCCTGGGACAGGACTTCATCCGTGCCGCTCAGGCGAAGGGCTTGCGGCCTCGCACGGTGCTGTATGTGCATGCGCTGCGCAACGCGCTCCTTCCGATCATCACCGCACTCGGAGGTCTGCTTGCCGTGCTCGTCTCCGGCTCGCTCGTGATCGAGCAGGTCTTCGCCTGGCCCGGTATGGGCCGAATGATCTACGAAGCCGCGGTGTCGAAGGACTATCCGATCGTGATGGCCGCGGTCTTCATCAGCGGCTTCCTGCTCGTCATCAGCTACATCGCGCGAGATATCGCCTACGGCGTGGCCGATCCACGGGTCCGACGCTGATGGCGACGGCTGAGGCGACCGCTCCGGCCTTCACCCTGACGCAAGCAACGAACGCGAGCCTCTGGGCGAACGCCTGGTATCGCCTGAAAAAGGATCGACTGACGATCGCCGCCGCCGTGATGCTGTTGACCTTCGTCGTGCTCGCGCTCCTCGCGGACGTGCTGGCGCAGAACCTATTTCACAAGAGCTACACCGATCAGGACCTGCTCAACAACTACGAGAAGCCGACGCTCGCTGACCCGGCGTACTGGTTCGGTGGGGACGAGATCGGTCGGAGCCAGATCGTGCGTCTGCTCTACGGTGCGCGCGTCTCGCTCGCGGTCGGTTTCGGCGCTGCGTTCATCAACCTGACGCTGGGGATCCTGGTCGGCCTGTCGATGGGCTACTTCCGTGGGTGGTTTGACGATCTGATGCAATTCGTCGTCACCACGCTCAACGCGATCCCCGGCCTGTACCTCCTGCTGATCGTCGCAGTCTTCTTCGGCCCAAGCCCGGTTGCGCTCGTGCTCATCCTCGGCTCGCTCAACTGGCCCGGCAACGCCCTGTATGTGCGCGGTCAGACCTTGTCGCTTCGCGAGCGCGACTTCGTGACGGCGGCGCGGGTCATCGGCGTGAACAGCGCGACGATCATGTTCCGGCACATCTTGCGCAACGTGCTGCCGCTCGTCTTCATCGTCTCGGCCATCGATGTCGGGCAGATCATCCTCACCGAATCGGCCCTGTCGTTCCTTGGCCTTGGCATCCAGCAGCCGCTGCCCTCGTGGGGCAACATGCTGACCCACGCCGCGCAGGACCTCTCGCGCGGGCCATGGCTGGTGTGGGCGCCCGGTGCCGCGATCTTCGTGACCGTGTTGTGCCTGTACCTCGTGGGTGACGGTCTGCGGGACGCTCTCGATCCGCGTCTCAAAGAGTCATAGCGCTACGGATTGACGGCGACACGTCCCCAGTGCAACCGGAGGTACGACCCGGTCGTAGAGCGGCTGCGCCAGAAAAGCCGTGGGCACCGCGGCTAGGGGGCCATCGAAACGCAGCGGTGCGCCGTTCACCGAGAGCGAGCCACCTTGCGCTACAAGCTCCAGGCGGAAACGATCCCGGCAGGTCGCATCCGGCGCATCGAGTGCGCACTTGCGCCACGCGACGAGCTCTGGCAACGATTGCGCCGCCGCGAGAGTGTGACCGGCCGGATCGCGCAGCTCGCAGGCGGCGCTGCGCGACGGCTCGAGCCGGCAGCCGAACGCCCACGCCCCGCCGAACACGCCGAGCGCGTGGATGGCGTCGCTCTCGCGACCGGTCGGCGCGGGCGCCGTCGTGATCACGATCTCCGGCCAAGCCATGTTGTTGTACGCGGCCATCGCCGCGGACACGTCCGCCTCGACGACCAGACGACCGTCGCTGGGGCTGAAAGCGTTTCGCGGACGCATCGCCGCGCCACCGAAGTTCGTTCCGGTCGCGAGGTCTCGAAGATCGCCCTCGTATTCACCCGGCGGGCTCCCCACGCTCTCGAGATCGACCATCCAATGGCCGTTGTGGACGAAGTGCTGCGATCTCACGATCGCGGACGGCCCATACGTCTTCGACGCATAGCGGATCGCCTCGAACACCAGGTAGTCCTTCGGCAGCGCGGAGTGTGGGGCGCCGGCGAAGTCGTCCAGCCACGAGTTGGCGCCGATCGTCGCGGTGGTGTTTGCCGGCGGAAGGGAATCGCACCACGACAGCGGCGGCGCCGGCGCGATGGCGCCGATCGGCAGGGTCGCGCATGCATCCATCACATCGCGTGCCGCCGGAGTCGGCGAGCACGCGGCCGCGATCACGGCGGTCAGCAGAAACACGCCTGCGCGGATCGAACCGATGTGCCGGCTGGGCTTCATTTCGGTGGCGCTACAGCCTAACGCGCACGTCATCCCTGCCCTCGCGTGGTTCGCTATAACCGTTCGTATCCATGAGCACGTAGGCGACGGCGAGCGCGTGGGAGCGGCTGCGCCGGCGCCGAGCTATCGACAGCTGGCGTCGATCCCTGGTTTTACGCGTCTTGTCGCGAGCATGCTGCTGGCCCGCATCGCCCAGCAAATGGTGTCGCTGGTGCTGGTGCTGCTCGCCCTGGAACGCTTTCGCTCCCCCGAGATCGCGGGCCTCGTCACGTTCCTGACGATCGCGCCAGGGCTGGTGGTGAGTCCGCTCGCCGGTGCGTTGCTGGACAGGCAGGGACGGACGCGGCTGGTCATCCTCGACTACGCCGTTGCCGCGATCTCGCTCGGCGCCATCGCCGCCCTGGCCGTCGCGAACGCGCTCTCGGTGCCGATCCTCCTCGTGATCGTGGCGGTGTCGTCGTTGACCGGTCCGCTGTCGAACAGCGGCATCCGGACGCTCTTCCCGGTGCTGGTGCCGCGCCAGCTGTGGGAGCGCGCGAACGCCATCGACAGCAATGGCTATGTCGTCGCCAGCATCGTCGGTCCGGCAGCGGCCGGCGCCTTGGTCGCGACCGTCGGCAGCGCCGGAGCGCTTGCGGCGACCGCCGCGGTCTTCGCCGTCGCCGTCCTCGTGACCATCGGTCTCCGTGATCCCGGCGAACCGTCGCCGGGCGGCAACCTGCTCGCGGACGCCTGGCGTGGCGTCGTCTACGTCGCGCACAACGACACGCTTCGGGCGCTGGCGTTCGCGATCTCGACCAGCAATATCGCCTGGGGACTCACCTTCCTCGCGCTTCCGGTCCTGGTGCTCGAAAGCTTGCGGCAAGGGCCTGACGTCGTCGGCATCCTCTTCGCCCTGGTCGGCGTTGCGGGCTCGCTCTCGGTGCTGGCCTTCGGCAGAATCTCGTCCGTCGGTCGCGAGGGGCCGCTGATGGCCGCGGCGATGGTTGGTCAGGGC